>NZ_CALGYW010000031.1 GCF_937934665.1 uncultured Anaerococcus sp. | reverse complement strand
GAGAGATCTCATGGTTATCTCTATCTAGGGTTCCGCGATTACACCGGTGATAAGTCTATATAATAAACATCTTAAACCTGCCGGAGTTTTCGCATAAATATAAAAAACATACATAATTAGCAATGTTACATTTCTTGTACCACGAACACACTGTACTCATATAGTTTCTAACTAATGACTTCTTTGGTCCAATAAAAATATATAATCTCACTCAAAAACTAATCTTGCCATAAGTTATAATATCAAACAGAACTTATCTTTCAGTCACAATGATATAATTTCTTTGCTTACCCACTTAAAAACTCCCCAAATCTTATGACTTGGGGAGTTTTTCTCTTATCTTAATAAATCTGACCTTACAAAACCGACTGTATTTTGATATTTGATTTTTGACCAAGCTACCCCGTCTTGGTAAACTTCTTCGATAAATTCTACCCTATTTCCTTGTGGGATGGATAGGATGAAGTTTTCCTCGTAGGTATTTGGTGTTTCTCTCATATTTACAAGTACTGTGGCTTGTTTGGTGTTTGCTTGATTTTGTTGAGGATTTTCAGGAGTTTGGTTTTCCTGGTTTTGTTGTTCTTCTTTATTTTCGTCAGCCTTTTCTTCTTCAGGCTTTTCTTTGTTTTCTTCCTCTTTTTTATCCTCGGCCTTTTCTTCCTTTTTCTCTTCAGGTTTGTCTTCTTCTTTCTTCTCTATATTATCAAAAACCGAATCAACCTTGACGTCTTTTTTCTCGTAGACTTCTGTTTCTTTATTACATGAGGCTAGGAGAATAATAGCCAGGAAGGATAAAAGTATTTTTCTAAATTTCATCTTTTTCTCCAAAAATTAAATATAGACTTCTTTTTTTCTACCATCTTTATATCATCATAAGAACTTGGGATATACTCATCAGCTATTATTTTGGCAGGGTTTACTTGGGATAAGGTATTAAACTTATCTTCCCCTATTATATCTATTATAGCTTTCTTTGACTTTCCTATCTCTGGACTCCTCCATTCTGATTGGTGGGAGTCTGTTGCTAGGATGTGGACCATATTTCTTTCAAGCATGGTCTTTAGGGTATCATCCTTGATCGATGAATAATTTGCCTGGATAAGGGCCCCCATCTTTATAAATTCTAATAGATAATCAATATTTTTTTTGACGTAGATGTATCTTTCAGCGTGGGCAATTATGGGTACCATCCCTTCTAGCTGGATATTGTAGATCAAGTCTTTTAAAAACATGGCAGGATTCATAAAGGGTAGCTCTAAGAGCACATACCTGCTATCAGCTAGGGTATTTAAGGTCTTATCCTTTATAAGCCTTAGGGTATTTGGTTCAACCTGAATTTCATGACCAGGATAAATCTTAAAATCAAGACCCTCTTTTGCGATTTCTTCATTTAAAATTTGAGTCTTATTTCTAATTTCTCCTGCATCAACCATATACCTTGACCTATCAAAGTGGCTAGTCGCTATTAGCTTGCTAAATCCATTAGCTATATAGAGCCTTACCATCTCCATGGACTCTTCAAGTGACCTTGACCCGTCGTCCACACCATAGATGATATGGCTGTGTGTATCAATCATTAATAATAGCCCTTGTAGTTAAATTCTTTGACATCTGCAAAAGTAAGGACAGCTCCTAGAACCTTGGCATTTACTTTCTTTAGATTGTCAAGAGCTTTTGCTACCTCTTCTTTTTTAGTCTTGTTAGACCTAATAGCAAAGACAATCCCATCACAATAGGTAGATACTATAGATGCATCTGTAAATAAGCCTACTGGAGGAGTATCTATAAAGACATAGTCAAACATATTAGACAGGTCATTTACCACACTTTTTACATGGTCAGACGCCATTATCTCAGCGGGATTTGGTGGTACTGGACCTGATAAGAGAATATGAAGATTTTCTTCACTAGGATCTTGTATTAGAGCTCTATCTATAGGGACCTTGCCCGTAATTACATTTGTAAGACCCACATTAGACTCAACACCAGACACCACATTTAGCTTCGGTGCTCTAAGGTCAAAGTCAAGAACGACGACCTTCTCGCCATTTTCCGCAAAGGACTTGGCTAGATTATAAATAACTGTAGTCTTACCCTCACTAGGTGTAGAAGATGTGATAGCTATTATTTTGTTTTTATTGTCTATATCAGAAAACTGGATATTGGTCCTTACTGAACGCATAGCCTCTTCATAGATAGACGCATTATAATAAGAATGTTTTTTGGCCATTTCTTCCTCCTACTTAAACTTCTTCCTATCAGGTATAAGACCTAAAACAGGTATATCAAACTCAGTTGTAATATCCTCAGATGTTTTTATCCTAGTATCGGATAATTCTTTGATCATAACTATAGCTACAGCAAGGATAAAGCCTAGTATAGCTCCTATAGCAGTATTTTTCATAACCTTAGGTGATGATGGCTCCTCTGGCAAAGTCGCCCCATCTAGGATCTGGACATTGTCCACATTCATAATATCGCCTATAGACTGTTTAAAAATATTAGCAGTCTCATTGGCTATATCCTGAGCTCTTTCTGGGATAGTATCAACTACCTTCACAGATATTATCTGAGTATCCTTCACAGGCTCTATAGATACCTTGTTAGAAAACTCCTCATAGTCCATATCTAGCCCTAGATTAGCTATAACCCTATCAGCTATACCCTTAGACTTTACAATCTCAGAATAAGTAGAAATAAGGGCCTTATTAGCATTAATTTGGCTAAGCTCAACTGCAGCTTGTGGATTATTAGGGTCGTTATTTTGATTAGAATTGCCAACAATCATAGTAGCGTTTGAATCATACTTAGGTGTGATGACAAACTTAGATAAGGCAAAACTACCTCCTCCTACTAAAATAGCGAGCAAAATCATCAAAGGCAGGTGCTTAATCAATTTTTTTGCAAGCTCAATTAAATCAATTTCTTGTTCGTTCATTTTTTCTCCTTGTTAATAGTAAATATAAAAATACACATATTCTCTTTATATTTTATACTATATTAGGCTAAATTTCAATATATGTCTTTAAAGATAATCCAAAATGCAACAATTTCTATTATATAATGCAACTGACTATTCTTCATTTAGGCATTAAAATTTAATTAAATAATAATGTTACATTTATAGTACCACGAATTCTTTTGACTAGTTTAATTAAATAGTCATACTTTATAATCAAAAATTTATTTCCCAACAACCACCTGAACCCACACCAACCTTCTCGAACAAATGTGAGAGATTTCATAGTTATCTCTATCTAGGGTTCCGTGATTACACCGGTATTTAGTTCATATGGTAATCTTCATGTTACATTTATACTACCATGAACAATCTGAGCTTAGTCTGTAATACATCCTTTGTCAAACATAAAAAATATTCGCTTCCATACTAAAACATAAACCCTCACCACTCATCTCGAACGAAGTGAGAGATCTCATGGTTATCTCTATCTAGGGTTTCGTGATTACACCGTTATTTAGCTTATATAATAATCTATATGTTACATTTATAGTACCACGAACATACTTAGCTTAGTCTGTTTAATAATACATCTGTCATAAAATATAAAATAATATTCATTTCCCAACCACCACCTGAACCTACACCAACCTTTTCGAACGATTGTGAAAGATCTCATAGTTATCTCTATATAATGATTCTTTAATTACACTGGTGTTTAGTTCATATGGTAATCTTCATGTTACATTTATAGTACCACGAGTACATTTGACTTTAATTCTTTCATATCAAAAATTAATTATGTAAATAAGATTCATAATCAGAATATAGCAATAGCTTAAAAATAATGTAATCGATGGTATTAAGGATTTTGGTTTGAATTTACCAGGTAGAAATAGTTACTGTGTACTCCTATGAGATATCATATGT
>NZ_CALGYW010000030.1 GCF_937934665.1 uncultured Anaerococcus sp. | reverse complement strand
AAGATGACAAGGCAGAGGCAAAAGCCTAGAAGATATAAAAATTTCCCGGGATTTTCCCGGGATTTTTTGTCTTTTTTTTGTAAAACTTTGTGAATATCTTGATTTATAAAAAATCTTTTTTTTGCATAATATACTAATAAAAGTATAAGACTTATTTTTAGCTCGTTAAATATATAAGGGTTTTCCTTGTTACTACAATTAGGTTTAGCAATTTATCGTATTATCAAAAACGAAAGAAGATACAAAGTTAATTAACATAGTCTTTGATTTCATGATAAAATTATGAATAATTATAATTTTATATAATATAAAAATACGGAAAACCACCTTGACAAAACTACATTAGCAGGATAAAATAATGAATAATAAAAGTTAAACAAATTTTTAGGGGGAAACAATGAAAATGAAAAAAGTATTCTCGACCATGATGGCCCTTGGTCTTGCAGCAACCCTTGCTGCTTGTCGTGGAGAAGAAGCTAAAAAAGATGATGCTGCTGATAATAAAGATGAACAAGCAGTAGATCAAGCTAATGATAATAAAGACGACGATACAGCAAATAAAGACGATTCCAAGGATGATACCAAGGAAGACGCAAGTGATGATGAAAATGCCCTTTCTGATGACGAAAAGGCAGAGTTAGAAGGTTTTGAAAAGCAAACAGCAGATGACACCCTAGTAGTAGGTACATCTGAAATGAGTGGGGACTTTTATGGTTCTTGGTCAAATAACTCATACGATGTTAAAGTTAGACGTTACATAGGTACAGAAGGTAACAATGCCTACCTAACTATGGTCCAAGACGAGGGTGGTCAGTGGCTTGCCAATATGACTGTTCTTGAAAAAGAACCAGAAACAGTCAAAAACGACGATGGTTCAGAAACAACTACCTTCACTCTCAAAAAAGATTTGAAATGGTCTGATGGAGAGCCAATCACAGCAGATAACTACTTATTTGACATGCTATTCCATACTTATCCTTCTTACCAATTGGTAACAGGTTCATTTAGTATCGGTTCAGACTCTGTTAAGGGCTATGAAGCTTATAAGGCTGGCGATGATGATAAGTTTGAAGGACTTGAAAAAGTTGATGATTACACCTTCAAGGTAACAACTGATGCATCATACCTTCCATATTATGAATCAGCTTTCTTAAAACAAGTTATGCCATTCCCAATCCACGCTATTTCTGAGAACATAGCTGTTGCTCCAGAAGGTAACAAGATTGTAGCTAAGGATGGTTATGAGCCTACAGAAGAAGAAAAGAAAAAATACGTAGAAAACATAGACGCTCAAATAGCTAAATCAAACGAAGATTTCAATGAAGAGACTCCAGCACCTGCTGATGATGCTTCAGAAGATGAAAAGAAATCCTATGATGAAGCTAAAAAAGCTCATGATGAAGATATAGCCAAACTTGAAAAGAGAAAAGAAGGGGATATGGATCCTACTAATATGCTCATAGAAGAGGCTATGCAAAAAGAATTCAACGACTATAGGATAAACCCAACAGTTTCTTGTGGACCATACAAGTTTGATTCTTATGAAAATAACATGGCAAGACTAAGTCTAAATGAGAACTATGCTGGAAACTTCAAAGGTGAAAAAGCAAGTATTCCACACGTAATCGTTCAATACGTAAATAGTAAAATTGCAATCGACCTTCTTGAAAATGGCGATATAGACCTTTGGGAATCAGAAGCTGAAGGTGCTCTAATAGATCAAATGAGAGCTGCAGCTGATGAAGGCAAAATCGGAGGCTATAACACCTTCGAAAGAAATGGTTATGGTAACGTAGTTTTCCTAACAGACAGGGGATCTACAAAATATAAAGAAGTAAGGCAAGCTATAGCCCACCTAATGGACAGAAACTCTTATGTTCAATCTTTCGCAGGTGGTTATGGTGTAGTAACAAACGGTATGTACGGTACCAGCCAATGGATGTATAAGGAAAGAGGAGCTGACCTTGAGGCAAGCGACGACTTTAACAAATACACCCTAAACTTAGATAAGGCAAACGAACTACTAGATGCTACTCCTTACAAGTTTGAATCAGACGGTAAAACCGCTTGGGATAAGGCAAAGGCCGACGAAGAATATTCTAAAAACCCAGATGGTTTTGACTACTATAGGTATGATGAAAACGGCAAAAAACTTCAGGTTAACCAATACGGTTCTGATGAATCACAAATAACAACCCTAATCTCAAACCAAGTACCAGTAAACGCTAAGCAAGTAGGTATGGAGTATAACGTAACAGCAGGGTCTTTTGCTACCCTTCTTGACTACTACTACCACCCAAAAGACGATGCTGAATACACAGTATTTAACATGGGTACAGGATTTGGTACGCCATTTGACCCTTGGTACCAATACAACTCTAAGGGATCTGACAACACAACCAAGACAAATGATCCAAAAGCTGATGAAATTACAGTTAAACTTCGTCAAACAGACCCAGATGATAAGGAAGGTTACCTAGATACTTGGGAAGAATTTGAAAAATGGTACAACGACTACCTACCAGAAATCCCACTCTATTCAAACCAATACCACTCAGGCTACACAGCAAGGGTAAAGGGCTTTGATATCAACACACCAGTTTGGGAATCTGAATATCAAATAAACGCCATGAGCTTAGATAAAAGTAATAAATAGTACCCTAACTAAATTAAGTACACAATAGGAGCAAGGATTTATCCTTGCTTTTGTTGTGTAAAATTTTAAATTTTAAAAACACACTCTAAATAAGGGAATATAAGAAGGGAAAGTTTTTTTGAAAAAAGCATTTAAAACAAGAAATAATTTTGCATATTATTCAGTCAAATTCATGATAGAAAAAGTGAAATAAAGACCTTAAAAATAGGAAATAAAAAAAGAGAAAAGTGCTAAGTGTTAAGGGTTTAATTTGGTAGAGAGATAAGCAAAAATGAAACAACTTGCATAAAAAATTAACGAAGTCCTTAATATTATGACAAGTATATGGCATAATTATCCATACCATTGAAAAGCTAAGCACTCTAAAACTTGACAAAAACGGTTTAATGAGATAAAATATTATACTATAAAAAGTTACTTAATTTTTAGGGGGAAACTTATGAAAATGAAAAGAGTATTTTCATCACTTATGGCTCTAGGCCTTGCAGCAACACTAGTTGCATGTGGTGGAGATAATGCGGATGACGCAAAAGAAAAAACTGACGATAAAGCAGCTGAAGAAACAACTGAAAACGAAGAAACTCCAGCTGAAGGCGAGGAAGAAGCACCTGCAGAAGGTGAAGATGCAGCTGAAGGCGAAGAAAATGCTGACGAAGCTGCTGAGCTTGAATCATTTGACAAACAAACTTCAGATGACACCCTAGTAATCGGTGCTGTTCAAGAGTTTAATGGAGACTTCCTACAAGGTTGGACAAACAACTCTATGGACGTTAAGGCAAGAAGATTCTTAGGTATCGAAGGTAACAATGGTTATGGTACAGTTGTTCAAGATGAAGGTGGTCAATGGATTAACAACATGACCGTTCTTAAAGAAGAACCAGAAATTGTTAAAAACGCAGACGGCTCTGAAACAACAACTTATAAGATTAAAGAAGATCTTAAGTGGTCAGATGGCACACCAATCAACGCTGATGACTACCTATTTGGATCCCTTCTTCACACCTATCCTTCCTACCAATTAGTAACAGGATCAACATCTATCGGTGATGACCCACTACTTGGCTATGAAGCATACAAAAATGGTGATAAAGATACATTTGACGGTCTTAAAAAGATTGATGACTACACATTTAGTGTAACAGTAGACGCATCATTCCTACCATACTATGAAGAGGCAGCTCTTAGAGGATACGGTCCATATCCAATCCACGCTGTAAGTGATAACCTAGCTGTAGCACCAGAAGGTAACAAGATTGTAGCAAAAGACGGCTATGAACCAACAGAAGAAGAAAAATCTAAATACATCGAAAACATCGATACTCAAATTGCTAAAAACAAAGAAGACTTTGAAGAAAATAACCCAGCACCAGCTGACGATGCAAATGACGATGAAAAGGCTGCTTATGAAGAAGCTAAAAAAGCTCATGATGAAGATATAGCTGAGCTTGAAGCTAGAAAAGAAGGCGACATCGACCCAACAAGCATGCTTATAGAAGATGCTATGCAAAGAGAATACAACGAATACAGGATCAACCCAACTGTAACTGCAGGACCATATAAGTTTGACTCATTTGGAAACAACATGATCAAAATGAGCATCAATGAAAACTACGCTGGTAACTTCAAAGGCGAAAAACCAACTATCCCACACGTAATCTTACAATATGTAAATAGTAATATCGCAATCGACCTACTAGAAAACGGCGACATCGATATTTGGGAAGCAGAGGCAGAAGGTCCATTAATAGACCAAATGAGAACTGCAGCTGACGAAGGTAAAATCGGTGGCTACAACACATTTGAAAGAAATGGTTATGGTAACGTAACATTCTTAACAGACAGAGGAGCTACAAAATATAAAGAAGTTAGACAAGCCATCGCTCACCTAATGGATAGAAACAACTTCGTTCAATCATTCGCAGGTGGCTACGGTGTAGTTACAAA
>NZ_CALGYW010000029.1 GCF_937934665.1 uncultured Anaerococcus sp. | reverse complement strand
AAGAGTTTGAGAAGTTGAGACCTCAAAATAAGAAGGATAGGTATTTTAATTCTCAAAAGGGTGTAAGAAGATAGAAAGGGGTGATGCTCATTGGCGAAGGATGAATATGGTCTTACGTCTAGTCAGAGGGCCTTTGCTGATGAGTACATCAGGAACAAGGGCAATGCGACGCAGGCTTATTTGTTTGCTTATCCTCATATTAGAAAAGAGAGTACAGCGGCAGCGGCTGGGGCAAGATTGTTAAGAAATGTTAAGGTTTCTAAATATATAGCTGATAGGACTAAGGAGATATTAGATAAGCAAAAGATGGGGCAGGATGAAATAATTACTACCCTTACTTCGATTGCTAGAAGAGAGGTGCAGGAGTCTTATTCTAAAACTTACAACCATTTAACAGGTGAAGTTGAGAAAGAAGTAACTTACACTTTTCAACCGACTTTGGAAGATGTGAATAACGCTGTAAATACCTTAGTTAAGTTTTTAGGCACTCCTACAGAAAATGAAAAGGCTAAAATCCAGATTAAGAAGATGGAGGCTGAGATTGAATCTATGTCTATAAGCGATGACAGAGAACATAAGATTGATAAGTTTTTGGATCTAGTAGAGGGTGAACTTGATGAGTAGGCTTAAAGAAATTTACACCGATAAGCAAATAGAAATATTAAGAAAAACATGGTCTCAAGACTGGTTTATGTTTATTAATCACGGGGCTAAGCGAAGCGGTAAGACTGTTTTAAATAATGATTTGTTTCTTATGGAGTTAAGACGTGTTAGAGATATAGCAAAAGCTGAAGGTGTTGATGAACCTATGTATATTTTAGCTGGTGTATCTTCTAAAACTATTCAGAATAACATCTTAACTGAACTTACTAATAAGTATGATATTGATTTTAAGTTTGATAAGCACGGGTCTTTTAAGATGTTTGGAGTAAAGATTATACAGGCTTTTACAGGGACTATTGGCGGCTTGGGAGGTATCAGAGGTATGACAGCCTACGGGGCGTATATCAACGAGGCCTCACTTGCAAAACGTGAAGTTTTTGACGAGATTGTTTCGAGGTGTTCTGGTAAAGGTGCTAGGATTTTATGTGATACTAACCCTGATAATCCAGAACATTGGCTTAAGAAAGAATACATCGATAATCCAACGGATAGGATTTTATCTTATAAGTTTACTATTTTTGACAATACTTTTCTTGATAAAAGGTATTTACAATCAACCATCGAGACCACGCCAGCTGGGATGTTTACAGAGCGTAACATTTACGGTAACTGGGTGTCAGGCGATGGGATGGTTTATAAAGATTTTGATGGAGAAAAACATTTTATTGATGATATAAAAGATTATAGATTTAAAAGATACATAGCTGGTGTTGACTGGGGATACGGTCACTATGGAGCTATTGTGGTCTTTGGAGTAACTGATGATGATAGGTATATCATGATTGAAGAACATGCAAAGACAGGTGAAGAGATTGATTATTGGGCGGATATTGCTAAAAGTATCAAAAAAAGATACGGCAATATTCCGTTTTATTGCGATTCTGCACGTATGGAGCATATAAATCGCTTTAGACGTGAGGGGATTTCTGCCTTTAAAGGAGATAAGGCTGTCATATCAGGTATTGAGTGTGTAGCTACTATGTATAAATCGGGCAAGCTTCTTATTTATGAGCCTATCGCCAAGAGATTCAAAGATGAAATATATTCTTATGTTTGGTCTGATAAAGTTGGAGATGAGGCGGTAAAAAAAGAATTTGACGATGTGCAAGATGCTATAAGATATGCCCTTTATACTGATTCAGCTAAGGGCAAGATGATAACATTTAGCAAAAGACAATTAGGAGTTTAGGAGGATTTATGGGAGATAGCTATATAAGTGAGTATATGGAGCTTGCAAAGCCTATATATTTGCCAGCTGATACGGAAATCACGGATGATTTGATTAAAAAGATTATAAAAGTTATGGAAAAGGATGCGGAAAGGTATCAAGTTTTGCAAGGGTACTATGAGGGTAAGGCTAAGATTTATGATAGGGAAAAAGACCCTGGAAAGTCTAATAATAAGTTAGTTTTGCCTTATCCGTCTTATATCGTGGACTTGCTCTTAGGCTTATTTGTTGGTAAGCCTATATCTTATACTGTGGCGGAAGAATATAGAGATATGATGCTTGCAGTGCAGGATGTTTTTGACCTCAACGATGAGCAAGATGAAAACACAGAGCTTGCAAAGATGATTGGGATTAAAGGCGAGGGAAGGGAAATTGTCTATCTAGATGAGGAAGGGCAGGTTAGATTTAACGAAGTGGAACCTGAAAACCTAAGAGTTATCTATGATGATGCTATTATCCCTAAGCCTATATTTGCCGTCTATACTAGAACATATGTAGATGCTAGTAACTTTGATAAGGAAAGCAAAGACAAGCTAGTCACAGTCTATACTGATGAGGCTATCAAAGAGTATAAGCTTGAGGGTAGCGACTTAAAATTAATTGAAGAGCAAGCAAACCTATTTGGAGAAATACCTGTTATTGATTTTAAAAATAACGATGAGGGCATAGGCGACTTCGAGAGAGTAATACCATTAATTGATGCTATAAACCTTGCCCAGTCTGACACTGCTAACGACCTTGAAGAATTCACCAATGCTATACTTTTATTAAACGGCATGCCTCAGGTTGATAGAGATGATGTAAATAAGTTAATTGAAGACCAAGTTATAGCCTTGATGGACGGGCAAGGTGCTGAGTGGTTGATAAAAAATATCAACGATGTAGCCCTTGAAAATTATAAGATAAGGCTGGATGGTGATATACACAAGTTTGCAAAAGTGCCTAATATGGCAGATGAAAAGTTTGCAGGCAATATTAGTGGTGAAAGTTTACGCCACGCCTGTTAGTAATAACAGGGCAATAACTGGGTTAAAATTGGAAGGCTAAATCGACATGCTAAATCGACATGCTAATCAATTACCAATCTTGAATGAAAGTTCAAGAAGGTTTAAC
>NZ_CALGYW010000028.1 GCF_937934665.1 uncultured Anaerococcus sp. | reverse complement strand
CAGGGTCGACTATTTGATCAAATTCGTCTTCTGTAACAAAACCTAATTTAGCATTTGCTTCTCTTAGGCTTAGGCCTTCTTTGTGGGCGAATTTAGCCATCCTGCTTGCCTTATCATAGCCGATGTGTGGTGAAAGGGCTGTTACAAGCATGAGGGATTTTTCTAGATTTTCCCCTATCTTATTCTCATTTGCCACAAGTCCTTTGACTAAGTGTTCGTTAAAGGAATGTATTCCCTTTGTAAGAATTTTTATAGATTCTACCATCTTATAGATTATAAGCGGCATATAGGCATTTAGCTCGAGCTGGCCAAGGGCATTTGCCATGGTTATCGCCTGGTCATTTGCCATTACTTCAAGTGAGATCATTGTAAGCATCTCTACCTGGGTTGGGTTGACCTTGCCTGGCATGATTGATGAGCCTGGTTCATTTGATGGAATTGTTAGTTCGCCAATCCCTGTCCTCGGTCCTGAGGATAAAAACCTTATGTCTTCAGCGATTTTAAGTAAATCAGAAGCTAGGATTTTTATGGCCCCGTGGGTTTTGGCTAGGCCCTGTTTGCTTGATAGTTGGAGAAACTTATTATCATCGGCCCTTAACTTAAGGCCTGTGAGGTCAGATAGGACCTCTGCCATTTTCTTGTCATAGCCTTCCTTGGTATTTAGGCCTGTACCAACAGCAGTACCCCCTATGGCAAGATTTTGAAGGGTCTTGGCAGATTCTTTTATATAGTCCCCATCTCTTTTTATCATGTCCCCATAGGTTTTGATTTCATCTGATAAGCTTAGGGGAGTGGCATCCTGGAGATGGGTCCTGCCTGTTTTTATTATTCCTTCAACTTCCTTAGCTTTTTTGTAAAATTCTTCATATATTTTTTCTACTTCTGGCAGGAGGTTATCCTTGATTAACCTAAGACTTGTAAGGTGCATAGCTGTTGGGAAGGAGTCATTGGTTGACTGGCTCATATTTACATGGTCATTAGGATGGATTAGTTTTTCTCCTAAAATATCATTAGCCAAATGAGCTATGACCTCATTGACATTCATATTTGTTTGGGTGCCTGACCCGGTTTGGTAGACTGTTAGGGGAAATTGGTCCTCATAGCCCCCAGCCAATACCTTATCACATGCTTCTACTATGGCGTCCTTGTAGGTATCTTCTAGCTTATCCTGGTCATTATTAACAAGGGCCGCAGCTTTTTTTACAAGAACAAGCGACTTAATTTGCTCATCGGGCATGGTTGCCACTCCCTGGGGAAAGTTCTCAAAAGATCTCTGGGTCTGAGCAGCCCAGAGCTTGTCCTCTCTTACTTTGACCTCTCCCATGGAGTCTTTTTCTATCCTATAATCCATCAGCCCTTCTCCATATGTTCTTCATCTAGGATGCCCGGCTTAGTCATCTTCCTATAGTCTAAAATTTTATCTATTTCATCACTTGTCATTATGCCTTTTTCTAGGATTAAATCCCTTATAGGTCTTCCCTCTCTCATAGATTCTTTGGCAATAGCTGAAGCCTTGTCATAGCCTATATGTGGGGCAAAGGCTGTAACTATGCCCACAGAATTTTCAACCTTGGCCCTAAGCTTTTCCTTATCAGCAGTGATGCCTTTTATACAATTTACAGTTAGGGTTTGGATAGCACCCCTGAGAGCTGTTATTGATTGGATTAGGGCGTAGAAAATAATTGGTTCAAAGGCATTGAGCTCTAGCTGGCCTGCCTCAACAGCCATGGTCACTGTCAGATCATTACCTATTACTAAAAAGGCAACCTGGTTTACAACCTCAGGTATAACAGGGTTTACCTTGCCAGGCATTATAGAAGAGCCTGCTTGCTTGGCAGGAAGGTCAAAGTCAGAAATCCCTGTGGTTGGGCCAGAAGATAAGAGTCTTAGGTCATTTGCTATCTTTGAAAGACTTGCTGCAAAGGTCTTTAAAACAGATGAGGCAAACAAAAACCCATCTAGGTTTTGGGTTGAATCTATAAGGTCTTCTGCCTGCTTAAGGTCAAGACCTGTGATCTCCCTTAGGGTCTTATCAATGTTTTCCACATAGTGGTCATCAGCATTCATACCTGTACCCACAGCTGTACCACCCAGATTTACAGTGGATAGCTTTTCTATTGCTGTATTAAATTTATCAAGTCCCCTTGCCACAACCCTAGAATAGGCCTTAAACTCTTGACCAAGGGTAATTGGAACCGCATCTTGAAGCTGGGTACGGCCCATCTTTACATAGTCATCAAAATCTTCTGCCTTTTTATCAAGGGCAGTTATCAACTCTTCAGTATCCTTTGCCAGGTCCCTAATATAGCGAATAAGGGCAATTTTACCAGCTGTTGGTATGACGTCATTGGTAGACTGGCCGAGGTTTACATGGTCATTTGGATGGATATATTCATAATGGCCAAGCCTCCCACCAAGGCTAAGATTGGCAATATTTGCTATAACCTCATTGGCATTCATATTAGATGAGGTCCCAGCCCCTCCCTGTATTGGGTCAACTATAAAATCTTTTATGTATGAGCCTGCTAAGATTTCATCACAAGCCCTTACTATAGCCTCACTCTTCTTATCTGAAAGTATACCGACTTTATTATTTTGAATAGCACAGGCCTTTTTCACCTCAACAATACCCCTGATAAAGTAAGGATCTAAGGCCTGTCCTGTTATCCTAAAATTCTCAAAGGCCCTATAGGCATTGGCCCCATAATAAGCATCCTTTGGAATATTAAGTTCCCCTAAAGAATCTCTTTCAACCCTATAATCTGTCATTAATATCTCCTTTTTCCTATATTTTCCAGCGAATATAATAATCTTCTTACCTATATTATAAGCTAAGCAAACGATTTATCCAAAAACTTTTATCTTTAACTTCTCATTTTTTATCCCATAACTCACATATAAAACTAGATATAAAACTTTAGTTAGGTTTATAAAACAAAAAAATATTTATCCATAAAAAAAGTTGCCTATAATAGATATATTTGATATACTTATTATATAAACATATATAAGGAGGGAATATGAAAAAGAACAGAATACCTTACCTACTAATGGCACTGTTATTTAGCTT
>NZ_CALGYW010000027.1 GCF_937934665.1 uncultured Anaerococcus sp. | reverse complement strand
ACCAAGCCATAACATCGATTGACCAAAGGATATCTGACCAGGTAGAAATCGCCATCGATAACCTCCTTAAGATTTTAAATAATGAGAAAGCAGAGACTAATATTACCCTTGATGCCAAGATTATAGAAAAGGAAACAAGCAAGAGGGGCCTATAGTTTAAAATGTAAAAAACGCTTTAGATAGCAAAATTTTATTGTTAGAGCTTACCTTGCTAAGTTTTAGTTTATGGATTTTTTGTAATATAAAACTGGCTTTATAAAATCACTTTTCTTGATTTTATAAAGCCAGTTTTTTATTTATTTACACCCTATAGATAAAGTTATCGATTAGTTTTGTTTTGCCTATATATACTGCTAGGGCAACTAGGGTATCTTGGTTAAAAGTTTTTACATCTTCTATTGTCTCTAGGTTAACTGCACTTATATAGTCAATCTTGGCTAAAGATTCAGCTTTTATTATCTCTGTCATTTTATCTAATACTCGGTCTACTTCATAGCCATCAGCCGCCATTTTTTTTCCTTCAAAAATTGCTTTTGATAGGCAAAGGGCAGCCTTTCTTTCTTCTTTGTTTAGATAAGTATTTCTTGATGACATGGCAAGGCCATCGTCTTCTCTAACTATTGGTACTGGTATAATTTCTACTGGTATGTTTAGGTCTAAAACTAGTTTTTTAATTATGGCAAGTTGTTGAGCATCCTTTTGGCCGAAATATGCCCTGTCAGGGCCTACTATATTAAAAAGCTTGGTACAAACTGTACATACTCCCCTAAAATGGCCTGGTCTTTTTGCTCCGCATAGGTTATCCGATAGGCTTTCTATATCTACAAAAGCTTTTTTATCGTGATACATCTCACTTGGTTCAGGATTGAAGATAAAGTCTGCCCCAATTTCTTCACAAAGCTTGCTGTCAGCCTCTATATCTCTTGGATAGGTCTCTAGGTCCTCGTTTGGTCCGAATTGGATTGGGTTTACAAAGTCAGATACAACTACAATGTCATTATCTTCTACAGCTTTTTTTATAAGGCTGGCGTGGCCCTTGTGAAGAAAGCCCATGGTTGGAACAAGGCCTATAGTCTTTCCCTCTTTGCGGTATGGTTTTAATATTTCCCTTAGTTCGTCAATTTTTTTTATAACTTGCATTGTTTTCTCCTATGAAATCAAAGTTTAAGGCTCTCATAAATTTTATGAGCTAGTTTCTAGGGATATTATAAGGCAAAGTAAAAAATTAACAATAATTTTTTTAGAATTTAAAGAAAAAATAAGAGAATTTATTGCAATAAATATATTTCTAGTTATAATAATTGAAATAGAATAAAATTTAACAAAGTTACGAATTTTTTTGGATTTTATTAAGGTTAGGGAGTTGATATTTAGAGGAAAAATTAAGATTTTACTTAAACTAAGAAATTTGGTTTTTCTATAATTTTTTATAGGATATGGAGGAGATTTTGAAAATTGCAATACTTGGTGCAGGTGCCATGGGCTTAATATTTGCATCGGTTTTGTCAGAAAAAAACCAAGTCTTTTTGATTGACCATAGGAAGGAAAAAATAACTAGGCTTAACAAAGAGGGGATAGAAGTTAAAGAAAATAATGACGAGTCTAAAACGTCTAAGATCCCTTGCTATAAGTATGATGAAGATATGCCAAGACCTGATATCATCTTTGTTTTTATAAAGGCTATCAAAAATTTAGAGGCCCTTAGAAATATTTCTCGTCTTATTTCTGAGGATACCATCCTAGTTAGCCTACAAAATGGCTATGGCAATGATAAAGACTTAGAGGAATTTCAGGATAAAAATCAGGTTGTAATAGGCTCTACCACTCACGGAGCAACCCAACTATCTTATGGGAAAATTTTCCATGCAGGAAGTGGGATGACTTATTTGGGTCAAAATGATTTTAATTATGAAAGTGTAAAGATCGTAAAAAAAGTCCTTGAAGAATCAGGCTTTGATCTAGAAGTAAGCCATGATATAGATAGGCTTGTAATCGAAAAACTTTTTATAAATATAGGGATTAACGCTATTACTGCCCTACTTGATAGGGAAAATGCTTGTATTTATAAAGACGATTATGCAAGAGAAATGTCGAAAAACCTTGTCTATGAGGCTTGCGAAATTTTTAACCTCGAGGGTTTTGACTTTGATAAGGAAAAAACTTTTGAAAAAGTTCTTATGACAGCAGAAAAAACTGGCAAGAATACCTCCTCAATGAGGGCGGACCTTCTTAAGGGAAATGAAACTGAGATTGATAAGATAAACAAGGTTATAGTGGATAAGGCTAGGAAACAAAATAGAAAAAGTCCTTATAATGAGGCTATAAGCCTACTTATAAAGGCCAAAGAGGAAGAATTATGAAAAAGAAAATGTCTATACTAGACTTTAAAAAGTACAAGGAAGAAAAAAGAAAATTTGCCTATGTAACAGCTTATGACTACACAATGGCATCAATTGTGGATGACAGTGATGTTGAAATTATCCTAGTTGGAGACTCTCTTGGCATGACCATGCTAGGTTATGATTCTACAGTACCTGTAACAGTTGAAGATATGATCCACCACGGAAGTGCAGTTGTAAGAGGGGCAAAAAATACTTTTATCACTGTAGATATGCCATTTGGTTCTTATGAAGTTTCTAAGGAAGAAGCAGTTAAAAATGCTGTAAAAATCTTTAAGGAAACAGGTTGTGACTGTGTAAAACTTGAGGGTGGTACAGAATATGTTGATACTATCAAGACAATTATAAAGGCAGGTGTACCTGTAATGGGTCATATCGGTCTTACTCCACAATCATCTACCATGCTTGGTGGTTTTAAAGTTCAAGGAACAACCCCAGAATCAGCTAAAAAGCTAATAGAAGATGCCAAGGCCCTTGAAGAAGCAGGATGTTTCTCCATAGTCCTTGAATGTGTACCAAGTGTAGTTGGTAAAAAAATCGCAGAAAGCGTAAAAGTTCCAATCCTTGGTATAGGTGCAGGAAAAGACGTAGATTGCCAAGTAATTGTTTTACAAGACATGCTAGGTATGTATCCAGATTTCAAACCAAAATTTGTAAAAATCTTTGCCAACGTTAGGGATGAAATGCTAAAGGGCTTAAACGCCTACCATGAAGAATCTGTAAACGGAACCTTCCCAAGCGAAGAATATTCCTTTAATAAAAAAGTAGATCTAAGTGATTTATAAAAATATTTTAAAAGTCTTCTGAATTATTTATTTTTCAGAAGGCTTTTTATTTTTTTGGTAAAAGTAATAGTGGAGGGCTTCAAGCCTATAATATGTAAGCTTTACATAAATAATAAACGTTTTCACAAAGGAGAAGGTATGACAGATTTTATTAAATCATTTGACGGCATTAATTTATTTTACAAAAAAGAAGAGGTAGAAAACGTCAAGGCAGCTGTGGTAATAGTTCACGGTCTTGCAGAACATTCCGGCAGGTATGATTATGTGGCAGAAAAATTCCACCAGGCAGGTTTTTCAACCTACAGGTTTGACCACAGGGGCCACGGCCAGTCGGAGGGCGAGAGAGGTTTTTACAAGGACTACAACGACATGTTAGAGGATGTAAATGTAGTTGTAGATAAGGCCATAGAAGAAAATCCTGACAAACCAGTATTTTTGCTAGGTCATTCTATGGGTGGCTTTGCGGTAAGTCTTTATGGGGCAAAGTATAAAGACAAAAAGCTAACAGGCATCATCACTTCAGGTGGTCTTACCCATGATAATAACCAGATGACAAAGATGGTTGAACCTGGTTAGGACCCACACATAGAAATTCCAAACGAACTTACTGACGGGGTATGCTCTGTAAAAGAAGTGGTCGAAGATTATGCAAAAGATCCACTAAATCTTAAGAAATACCAATTAGGCCTCCTTTATGCCGTTGGAGATGGTATAGGATGGTTTAAGGAAAATGAAAAAGACTTCTCTTACCCAGTATTAATCCTTCACGGTAGGGACGATGCCCTAGTTAATTTTAAAGATTCTTTTGACTTTTTTGAAAATAACTCATCAAAAGATTGCCAAATCAAAATCTATAAGGGTCTATACCACGAAATCATGAATGAATATGCCAAAGATGAAGTAATAGGCGATATAATAGCTTGGGTAAATTACAGTATATAAAAAATTTTGAATAAGGCCTAATATTATCATAGAGCCTCTAATCTTTAAAAGATTAGGGGATTTCTAGTTAAGTATTACAAGAAAGGTAAAATCTTATAGAGAAGATTTTATGGATTTTATTTAAAAAATTCTATGATAGTGCCCCACTTGCTTGGGACCCTATTTTTATATTTTCCCTTAAGGGATTGGTTTTGTAGGTCTTGCCACTTTCCAAGTAGCAGCTTCAGTCGTATAGACAATTATCCTAAGGCCCTTATTACAGATCTTAGAGAAAGAGATTTGCTAGAAAGGAATCATGATGAAAATAACAATTAACCAACTTATTAAAGATCTTAATAAATTAAAAAATGAGGAAGCTAAACTCTATAGCGAACTAATCTTAGATGATTACAAGCTAGATAGTCTGCCAATAGTAGCCAGGGATGGGGAGGATACCTTTGATGATAGGAAGGTTTCTAAAATTAAAAAGCTTTTTGATAGATATGAGGAAATAACAAATCTCATACCACTTTATGTAAGTCTTTTAAATGAGCATAATAGTTCAACTCTTATCTATTCACCTTATGCAAAGAAAGAGGTGAGCCTAGACCAACTTATAAGCGAAAATAAAGAGGCTTACAGACTTATAGAGATATATGAAACAATTTCCCTTAAGGGCTATATGACAAAAATCCACGAGTCAGGCAAGCTAGTTTCCTATATGCATCCACTTTATGATGAGACTGACGATAGGCTTGATTTTTTAAGGAAAACTACTGAAGAAGTTTCGCAAGAGATTGAAAAGATAAATTTTGAGAGCGAAGTTGAAAGACCAAAAATTGAATCTTAAATTTATATCGTGCTATATTAATTATCTTAAAAAATTATGGTTTTGTGGCTAATATAGAATATGATTAAACTTTGGGGAATGAATGTATCTTTACCTTTTAGATATAAACATTTTACTATATTTACTTTTTATCTTTACCCGTTAAATGTTTGGCAAGATAAATTACATTCAAAAGGCCTGTCTTACAGGAAAATTCGGCAAGTTTTGCCCCTTGACTTGCCTTGGGCAGCTTAGGCTGCTCTTTTATATTAGGATAATATATGGTAGGTAATTTTTTAAAAAAGTAGAGGCACGACTATTGATGTGGTTCCGATTTAAGTTTTTATCCTATTATAGTAGGGATTATCCTAGCAAATATTGATAGGAGCTTTTGTAAATTTAGCAGGAACTTAAGTTTATATTATGATTTTTTAGCTTTCTCCATAGGAGGCAGGTATAGACCTAATGGCGATTGTTAAGGGCGGGGCGGCAGGCCTTATCTTGTCAGTATTAATAGTCTTACATAGATTTATTATAAGCCTGCCCGCAGATATCTTTATAAAGTTTGGCCAAACTCATCAGCTTTTAGAATAGCTTCCCTGAATTTATTAGCGGAAAGCTTCTTTTCTGATTTTTGCCATTCTGTTGTTTCTTGCGCTTTTTCCGTAATTTTATCTAGATGAGACTCGTCTAAGTTTATATGACTTAACCTAGTAGGAAGCCTTACAGACTTGTTAAATTCTCCTATTTTTCTAAGCTCATCTTCATCTTCCCTATAGGCATGGAGGACCATAACCCCAAAAGCAACAATTGCCCCATGTTCAAAATTTCCCTCTCTGCTTATTGAGGTTGTTGCATTATAGAAGGCATGGGCTAAAGAAGAGTTGTAGTAGTAATTATCACTGTTTGTAAGGTTTGAAACATAGCCTGTAGATATTAAAACATCTGTTGCAATTCTCTCTATGGCTTCACTAGCCTCTTTATTTTTACAATCTTCTATAGCCTTTTTACCGTAGTCTAAAAATGGTTTTTCGCAAGACTTGGCTATGGCAAGGCCGAGGCTTGCTGTGGTATCAAGGCTTAGCCCCTCTGTGGCAAATTTTACCTCAGCCTCTTTAGATAAACCGTCTCCAACCCCTGCCCACATATATAAGTCCGGGGCTTTGGCAATTACATCTGTTGCAATAAACATATGATAGGGAGCTACCATCCTGGTATCGTAGTGGGAGAAGGATCCGTTGTTGTTATAAACCACAGCAATGGCAGTTGCTGCTGAACAGTTTGAACATATGGTAGGGAAGGTGAAGACTTTTTTATTTGCCTCAACTCCAAGGACTTTTGATGTGTCTATGGCCTTGCCACCTCCAACGGCAAAGATTACATCAGCATCTTCTACTTCCTTCATAGCTTTTAGCCTATAGACATTGTCCATGGTAGAGTCTGTCCCATATACCAGGGAGGCTAGGATTTGTATATCAGTCCCCTCAAGAGCCTTTCTTATAAGGTCTTCACTTGCCCCTAGGGCTTTTTTTCCACCAACAAGGACTACTTTTTTAAATCCATAGTCTGCGCACACTCTTGGTAAATCCTTGTAGCCGTACCTATCTAAATTATAGTTTGTTAACCTAACAGTGGTCATTTTTTACCTCTCTTCTCCATCCGTACTTATCTTCTAGTCTTCCGTATTGGATACCAGTAAGCCTATCATATAATTTTTTAGTCAAGTCTCCTGTTTTAAATTCGTTTATGATATAAGAATTTCCCTTATAGCCAAGCTCTCCAATTGGAGAAATAACTGCTGCTGTACCTGTACCAAAGGCTTCTTTAAGCCTTCCCTCCTCGATCATATCTATTAAAAAGTCAATGGTGAAGTGCTCTTCTTTTAACTTTACATCAAATTCATCAAGGAGTTTTATTACAGAATCCCTGGTAACACCAGGAAGGACAGTCCCATCTATGGGGGCTGTATAGATAGTATCATCTATAAGAAACATAGCATTCATAGAGCCGACTTCTTCTACATACTTTCTTTCCTTACCATCAAGCCAAAGGACCTGGGTATAGCCCATTTCTTCAGCCCTTTGCTGGGCAATCAGGCTTGCTGCATAGTTACCACCACATTTTACAAAGCCAGTTCCTCCCTGGGCTGCCCTAATATACTTATCTTCTACATAGATTTTTACAGGATTAATCCCTTCCTTATAGTATTGACCAACAGGGGAGAGGCTGACTAGGAAGGTATACTTATTAGCTACCTTAACTCCTATATTTTTCTCGCTTGCAAACATAAAGGGTCTAATATAAAGAGATGCTCCTTCGCTATCAGGAATCCAGTCCCTTTCTAAATTTACCAGTTCTTCGATGATATTTATAAATTCTTCCGTATCAATCTTAGGCATGCACATCCTCTCGTTGGAACTTTGAAATCTTTTTGCGTTCATTTCAGGCCTAAAAAGATATACCTTGCCATCATTTTTATAGGCCTTAAGCCCTTCAAAGGTTTCTTGAGCATAGTGGAGGACCATCACGGAAGGGTCTACTTCGATAGGACCGTAGGGTCTTATTTTTTTATCATGCCAACCTTCGTCCTCAGTATAAGTCATCTCAAACATGTAGTCTGTATAATACTTTCCAAAACCAAGTTCTCCTTGGGGTTTTTCTTTTAGTTTATCTCTTTCAATAAATTTATATTTCATTTTCTTCACTCTCTTTCTTTTCTACATATGCAAATTCTACAGCATAATTATTAGTATCTACTTTTCTATTCCTATATTCTCCTATGACTATAATTGGTATAATTATAAATATTATAGCTATATAACCGCAATACCCATAGCCATATTTAATTATGTTTGTAAGGCCAAAGAAGGATATCAGAGTTGAAACAGCGATGATAAAGGCTGCTATCAAAAACCTCCTTACCTTTACTGACCCTATATCACATAAGATTTCGGTATTTTCAAACCTTGAAACAAAGCCGAAAATTATCGAAACACCAGATGAGATTAGGCATAAAATTAGGCTAAGGGCATAAAATATACTCATCCATTTATATCCCATGGCCTTTGTAGCAGTTAGAGTAGGCAGGGTAGTTCCGAAATCAACTGACATATAATAAGACCTCCATGAAAGAAGCATTACAACTGATAGGCCTAGGGCTAGGGCATTTATCGCAAAGGATAGGGCCATAGACCTACTTGCTTCATCCTTAGTTTTTAGGCTAGATGATACGGCAAGCATGGCAGGGATTTGCACGCACTGAAAACCTGCATATACAAAACCATTTACAACGGCTGGTCCTAAATTTTTGTAGCCATGGACAGCCAGGTCATAGCTTATAAGTTCAAATATATTATCACCCATAGGAATTCCTATTAGGTATATTGAAAGGCTTGATATAAGGATTATGATCCCCATTACAGCAGATAAGCGTCTCACAAGATCTGCCCCAAAGATTGATAAAATTAAGATAAGAAGGCTAACTAAAATTGATGCTAGCCTATAATTTATACCAACAAAGTCTAAGAGGGCGTTGGATGCACCAGATATTGTAGTTGCAATAACCATTACGACCATGATATTAAAAAACAATTCAAAAACTAGGTATAGTTTATCAAAGGGACTGTATAGGGACTTGAAAAAATCCTTATAAGATTCGTGACCCTCCCTGTTATACATGATAAAGGCTTGTCTTAGCATAAAACATAAGATTAGGACTGCTATGATAGATGATAAAATACCCATACTCCCTAAGCCTACAAACCAGGTGTTAACTTGGTTACCACTAGCAAAGCCTCCTCCAGCATGGGAGGCAAACAACATTAGGGCTATCGAAACAACCGATGATTTCGCCCTTTTTTTCTTTAAATTTCTTAGCATAATTTCTCCTTTTTTAAGTATAAAAAAATCCGTCTGCTTGCAAAAGTATTGCAAGAGACGGAAGATATGTAATCTTACGCGGTACCACTCTTCTTCATCATATGATGCACTCATATTCATAATGAATAACCCTGTAACGTGGGTTTACGGCAAGACTTACTTATTTGGGCCCTGCAGCAAAGTGGGGATTTTTCGCCTAGTTATTTTTGCTAGCTTTCATCAGCCGCTAGCTTTCTGTAAAAAACTTCTAAGTTACTTTGCCACTTCTTAGCTGTTGTTTATTATAATACACCCTATTTAATAATTTTGCAAATATAATTGCAGAAAAAAATTAGCTTCATTGTAATTTTTATTCAAAAATAATACTTAATATAGCAAATAATCGGTTAAAAATAGAAGGGGAGAATCTTACAAGAGAATTTTTCTTGAATCTAACGGGTAGTGTTAATTAAAAATGAATTGAAGTTAAAAGGTTACTAAGGTCTAAATATATGTAATGCAAATACTGAAGGTTAAATTTTAAATTATAATACTAGATAAAAAAATACCCTATTTGTTTCTAGCGAAGAGGGTATTTATCTAAGCTATCTTATTATTCGGTTTTACTAGTGAACTCACTTGCACTATCACCAGCTATATAACACATATGGCCAGCTACAGCTATAGCTTGTCTACCTGGGTAGAAGTCACCAAAGAATTGTCCGGAAGAGATGACTTCAGATGCGTAAAGACCTGGTATAGGATTATCATTTTCATCTACTACTTCTGCTCTAGGAGAAGTTTTTATACCTCCATATACACCGCGGGTTGCATCGTACATTAGGGCAGCGTAATAGGGTCCTTCTTCTTTGAATTCTTTTAAGAATTCACTGTCTTTGCCAAAGTCTGTATCTTCACCAGCCCTGGCAAGTTCGTTATACTTATTTACTTCTTCTTTTACTACTTCTGGATCAAGTTCCATTAGTTTAGCTAATTCTTCAATAGTATTAGCCTTATAGACTCTTATAATTTTATCATTATTATTAGTTTTTTCTATATATTCATCTAAACGTGGAAGTTTTTGTGCTATTTCACTATCCATAATTGCCCAAGCTGTATTTTGTCCATCTTCTCTAACAAATTCGAATTTTGAGGGTGAGATCCACCATCTTCTTTGTAAACTCTTCTTCCTTCCATATTGAGTAGGATTGATTCGAATGGATAGCCATTTGTAGGATCTCCTATCATTGGGTAATCATGAGGGTTGGCATTAAATACGCCAGACATAGACTCTTGGAAAGGATTTATAACAGCTCCAGCATCAAGGGCTAGCCTGTGGCCGTCACCAGTATTACCTACTGCAGATGCAGAGTATTCTCCTGCCCCTCTTTTGTTATACTCTTTATCCATTTCAGCATTTCTTGCATAATCACCGGTTGCAAGCACTACTGCTCCTGCATTAAAAGTCTTTTTACCAGTTTTTGAATCTGATATGATACCTTTTATAGTACTATTTTCTTCTATTAATTCTGTAGCTGGAGTATTTAAGTAAATATCAACACCCATATCCTTAATCTTGTCTACAAAAGTATCTATTAAATGAGGAGCTCCCTTGGCATTTGCCTTCTTAGATGGTATTTGTATAGATTCTGCATTTTTCTTTGATTTTTCATTTGGATTAATTTTAACTGTGATTGATCCATTTTTTTCACTAGGTTCTACCCTGTAGTCAACACCCAAATCGTCATATACCTTCATTAGCTTTGGAGATACATCTATAAGAGCATCCGGCATTTCCATATCAATAGGGTTTAAATCCTGAGAATAGGACCTATCAAGCCAACCTTGTTTCATTGTTTCCTTATCAGCCTCACTAGGTGCAGCTAGCATATTTCCGTTTGTTTTATAAGCAGATACAAGCCCACTCATCCCACCGCCGGCTATGACAACATCGTAA
>NZ_CALGYW010000026.1 GCF_937934665.1 uncultured Anaerococcus sp. | reverse complement strand
ACTATGTCCATCCATGGGCCCCATTTTGAAATTGGTTCTATAAAGATTCCTACTAGGTAGATTATAGCTATTAGGGTGATTAGGACGACTTTTCTTTTCAGTTTTGGAAAGCTATAGACTATGGCTTCTGTGATGGTTTCTAGCATGGATTGGATGGAGGAGATGCCTGCAAAGACTATGGCTACGAATAAGATTATTGCATATAGCCTTCCTAGGGGCATTTCTTTTAGGGCTTGGGGCAATACTACAAAGAGTAGTTTTGGCCCACTTGTTGGTGAAAATCCATAGGCAAAACATGCTGGTAGCATGACAAAGGCTGAAATCATTGCTGATAGGGTGTCAAGGCCTGCTGTGGTGGTCGACGCCTTGATCACATCTTCGTCATCTGGTAGGTATGATCCGTAGACTACCATTACTGTCCCTACTAGGGATAGGGAGAAGAAGGCCTGGCCCATGGCCGCTACCCAAGTTTTGATATCTTTTAGTTTAGCTATATCTAGGTTAAAGATAAATTTATAGCCTCCCATGGCTCCTTCTAGGAAGAATACTCTTATAGCAAGGACAAGGAAGAGTATAAAAAACAGGGGCATTATTAGTTTGTTGGTTTTTTCTATGCCCTTGGTTTCGTAGGCTAGGGCAAAGTAGACTAGGACCATTAAGATGAGGTGGGGGATTATTACCCTAAAATCACTAGTTGATATGCTGTCAAACCAGACTCCACTTTCTACTAAAAAGAGTCTGCCTGTGATGGTGTCTATTAGGGCTTTTAGGACGTAAGTTATTACTACGGCGTAACCAATTGCTAGAAGTCCTACCCCTAGCATTGGTAGCCACCTTATTATCCTGCCAAATTTTTCCATGTTTCTTTCTTTGTAGGCTTCTTTGTAAACTACCATGGGTCCTGACTTGTATTTTCTGCCTATGGCATTTTCTGCTGCAAGTCCTACCCTGCCAAAGATTATAGCAAAGACTAGGTAGGGTAGTAAGAATGCTAGGCCACCGTTTGAACCTAATTGGTAGGGAAAGGCCCAGACATTGGCAAGTCCTACTGCCGATCCCACGCAGGCCATAATAAAGCCCCATTTTGAAGAAAACTTATTTCTTTTTTCCATAATTACTCCAATATATATTTATTTCTTTTATGATTAATAATCTAATTATAATTAATTTTAGGAAATAATCAAGAAATCAAGGGATTTTAGCTTGTTTTTTTGCTAAATATTTTGAAAACTAGCTTAAAGATAGGATGGACTTAGGGTATAATGTAGCGAGAAAAGGAATATTATGAAAATTAGAAGATTTTTTGCCGTGGTTTTTGTTTTTGCCCTATCTTTTGTGGCTAGTAAGTTTGCTTTTGATTTCCTAGATCAAAGGTCAAATCAAGCTTTGTTCGCAGATGGGACATTTGAAGACCAGGCTGTTAAGACAAGTAAAGATGAATATTTAATCCTCATGGTTGGGGTTGATAAGGCAGCAGGTGAAGAAAATAACGAGGATTTCACCCGTACGGATACAATTATGCTTGTTAAGGCTAATACCAATGATGGTACGATTAAGCTTATGTCTATCCCTAGGGATTCTAGAGTCCTTGTGAGAAACACATATGACAAGGTAAACCACGCCCATGCATTTGGTGGTATAGAGCTAACTCTTCAGAGTCTAAGAAATTTCTTGGGTCTAGATATAGACTACTATGTTCAGGTCAATTACCAGGCCCTTGTAGAAATAGTCGATGCCATAGGTGGGGTTGACTATGAAGTGCCAGAGGGTGTTGAGATTAAAAAGTGGACTCTTGATGTAAAACCAGGATTGAACCATTTTGATGGGACAGATACCATGTGGTATTTAAGGACTAGACATATTTATGATAATGGAGACATAGGCAGAGTCGAGGCCCAACAAGACTTTGTTAAGGCCATGGTTGACCAGGCTGTAGAGAAGTCTAACCAGATGAATTTGATGACTGTGATTTCTTCTTATATTAAATATGTAAAGACCAACCTTCCTATGGGTGCTATAGTTGATCTGGTAAAAAGTATTCCAAATTTTTCATCTGATAAGGTGGATACCTTTATCGTTCCAGGCGAGGAAGCTACGATAAATAGGATTTCCTATTATATACCAGATGAGAGGGAGACTTGGGATATTGTTGATGATGTTTTTGGGGACTTTAAACTCAAAAAATGGACTGAGGAAGATTCTGGCCTGCCAGAGTCAAGCCACTCTAGCCTAAATAACCAGGCTCCGGTAAATATTTTCCCTAAGAATAATACAATCACTCCTAAGACCTACGAGCCAAATTATAATACCAATAATAATTACAATAATAATTATAATTCCAACAATTATAACAATAATTACAATAACAACACTTACAATAATAACTATAATAACAATTCCTATAACAATAACAATTACAATAATAATACTAACAATAGGAATAACAATTCTTACGAAAATAATTACAATACCAAGCCTAAGAAGAAAAAACCAGTTAAACAGGTTCCTAAAAAGCAAACCCAGCAGGAAAGTAAGCCGGAACCTAGCACTGAAACTCTAACACCCCAAGTAGAAAAAGAGCCAGTGCCAGAAGTAAGCGTGCCAAAAGAACCTGCCCCAGACCAGGGAGTAGTTGAATACCAGCCAGGTTTAGACCTAGATCAACCAGTTGATACTAGCGAAGGTGGAGGAGACGAAGAATAGTTAGGGAGATTTATGATTAGTAAAAGACGCGAGAGAAAAGATGAGCATGTTGAAAATTATTTAAAGACATCTGACTATAATGACACACTTTTTGGAGATATTTACCTAGATCACAATAGTTTATCAGATGTAAATTTTGATGAAATTGATACATCAATAGAGTTTTTAGGTAGGAAGATTTCCATGCCCCTTATGGTAAATGCCATGACAGGGGGAGGAGAGTTAAGTACTGATATAAATGAAGACTTATCTTCTATTTGCAAGAGCCTAAATATACCTATGGCTGTTGGAAGCCAGGCTATAGGTTTAGAAGATACTGGTGCAGAAGAGAGTTTCTCCCTTATAAGGGATAAGGACCTAGTTAGGATAGGAAATTTAGGTGCGGAAAGAAGTCTAGAAGATTTCAAAGATGCAGCAGGCATGATAGATGCCCATGCTATCCAAGTCCACCTAAATGTGGCCCAAGAGCTTTTTATGCCAGAAGGCGACAAGGATTTTAGTGGTTATTACGAAAATATAAAAAATCTAAGAAAAAAATTGGATCTTCCACTAATAGTAAAAGAAACTGGCAATGGCTTATCTAAGGAAGTTTGTAAAAAACTTATAGATGCGGGTATCAACTACCTAGATGTGTCAGGAACAGGTGGCACAAACTTTATAGAAATTGAAGATATGAGAGATTTTGTATCTGATTATAAAGAATTTTATAGTTGGGGCATACCTACTGCCAAGGCCATCATAGATGCAAGAAGCCTATCAGATGATGTATTTATCATAGGATCTGGAGGTATAAAAACAGCAGTAGATTTAGCCAAGGCCCTAATAATAGGGGCTGATATGGCAGCAGTAAGTGGAGAAGCCCTAAGATACCTACTTCTAGGAAGCTATGAAGCTTGTTACGACTACCTAAAAGAGATGAATAAGCGCCTAAAAATAACCATGGCTCTTTTAGGGGTTAAAAATATAGAAGAACTAAAAAAAGTAGACTATAAGATTACTGGTAGATTAAAAGAATTAGTAGATTAAAAAAAGCTAAGCTTTGGTAAATCAAGGCTTAGCTTTTTTGATCTTTAAAATTGATTCCTATTGGCAAATTTTTTGAAAAGTAATGTGAATTTGCAAAAATTTTGTATTCTTATTTAGGATTTTATTGGAAAAGTTTTAGGTATTCGCCGTAGCCTTCTTCTTCAAGCTTATCCTTTGGGATAAACTTAAGGGCTGCCCCGTTTATGCAGTACCTAAGTCCTGTTGCCTCTTTTGGTCCGTCATTAAAGACATGGCCCAGGTGACTATCAGCATCTTTGCTCCTTACTTCAGTTCTTTTTCTCGCAAGCTTAAAGTCGTCTTTTTCAGTAAGCTCTGTCCCGGCGATTGGTTTGGTAAAGGAAGGCCAACCGCAGCCTGCATCATACTTATCCCTAGATGAGAAAAGAGCCTCACCGGATACTATATCAACATATATTCCATCCTCATAGAAGTCGTCATATTCAGATGAAAATGGTCTTTCGGTCCCACTTTCTTGGGTCACTTCATATTGGATGTCAGTTAGTTTTTTTCTTAAATCTTCTTTGTTATACTTAGTCATTATTTCCCCCTTTTGCTAATTAATACCCAAATCCACCCTCAAAACCCAAGTAAGGAAGATAAAATTCGGTATAATAATAAGAAAACCTAGCAAAGGAGAATATTTATGACAATGATAATTAACAAAAGCGGCAAGGACAACGGACCTGACCTCGCTTTTTCGATAAATGCCAAGGTAAAAGCCGCCCAGGCCAAAGTTGGCAAGGAAAATGTAATAAATGCAGTTTTAGGAACCCTAGCAGATGATGAGGGCAATATCATAGCCCTTGATTCTGTCTACAATAGATTAGAAAGCATGGATAGGGGCTTAATAGCATCCTACGCTCCTATAGAAGGTGAGAAGGACTTTAGAGAAACTGTCCTAAACCTTCTTTTTGAAGACTATAGACCAGATGCCTACCTATCTGCTATAGCGACCCCGGGGGGTACAGGTGCTATCAGAAATGGGATATTCTCCTTCGCAGATGTAGGAGATCCTGTTATTTGCCACGATTATTTTTGGCAACCCTATCAAAAAATATGCAATGAATTTGATAGAGACTTTAGGACCTACAATTTCTTTACCAGAGACTATAAATTTGATCTAGATGCCTATAAAGCCTCTCAAGATGAGGCCTTAAAAGATAATGACCGTTTAGTTTCTATAATAAATTCTCCAGGTAATAATCCAACAGGCTATTCCCTATCAGATGAAGAATGGGATGATGTTTTAGAAACTTCTAAAAAAGCAGCCTCTGAGGGCAAAAAAATCACCCTAATTATAGATGTAGCCTACCTCGAATTTGCAGGTGATGGAGAACAAAAAAGATTTTTTAAAAAGTTTGAAGACCTTCCGGAAAACCTCTTTATCCTTGTAGCTTTTTCCATGTCCAAGGCCTACACTGCTTATGGCCTAAGAAGTGGAGCTGCTGTTGGCATATCAAGCTCAAAAGAAGTCATAGAAGAATACGAAGCTGCTATGGCGCATTCTGCCAGGGTAAACTGGTCAAACGGAGTTCACGCTCCACAAAAGATATTAGTTGACCTTGCGAGAGATGAAAATAAGGAAGAATACGATAAAGAACTTTTATCTTTAAAAGAAATGCTAAGAGAAAGAGCAGATGTCTTTGTAGATGAAGTTAAAAAACACAAGATAGATATAATACCATACTTCGGTGGATTTTTTGCCTTTATTCCAACTGATAAGGCCTTTAACCTTGTAGAAAAACTTGAAAAAGAAAATATCTTTACCATCCCTTCAGTCAAGGGAATAAGAGTTGCCCTTTGTGCAACAAATAAAAAAGACATAGTAAGACTTGTTGAGAGAATAGCCTTTTACATGGATAAGTAAAAGCATTTTGCCTTTGCTCTTGAAATAAAAAAACATCTTAGTATACTATAACTAGGAGTTAGCACTCGATAATGATGACTGCTAACAAAAACAAAAGCTATCATTATTTTATTTTCACAGGAGGAAATAATATGAACTTAAAACCAATCGGAGATAGGATCGTAATAAAAAAAGCTGAAGCTGAAAAAACTACAGCAAGCGGCATAGTACTTCCAGAAAGTGCGCAAGAGAAGCCACAATATGCAGAAGTAGTTGCAATAAGCACTGATATAGAAAATGACGAAAAGAAAAAAGATTCGCTAAAAGTAGGCGATAAGGTTATTTATTCTCAATACGCTGGTACAGATGTAAAACTAGATGATTCTGAATTTATCGTAGTTAAATACAATGACATCTTAGCAGTAGTAGAAGGTTAAGGAGGAAAAAATGGCAAAAGATATTAAATTTGGTACAGACGCAAGAGAGGGTCTTGAAAAAGGTATAGATAAACTTGCTAATGCAGTAAGAGTAACCCTTGGACCAAAGGGCAGAAACGTAGTCCTAGATAAGGCTTATGGAGCACCAACTATTACAAACGATGGTGTAACAATTGCAAATGATATAGAACTTGAAGATAGGTTTGAAAACATGGGAGCTCAACTTGTAAAAGAAGTAGCAACCAAAACAAATGACGTAGCAGGTGATGGTACAACAACAGCTACAGTCCTTGCTCATTCAGTAATGAAAGAAGGACTTAAAAACCTAGCAGCAGGTGCAAATCCAATTGTCCTAAACAAGGGTCTAAAAAAGGCAACTGATATAGTTGTAGACTACATCAAAGAAAACTCAAAAGAAGTTGAAGACAAACAAGCTATAGAAAACGTAGGAACAATCTCATCACAAGATCAAAACATTGGTAAGCTAATAGCTGACGCTATGGAAAAGGTTGGAAATGACGGAGTAATCACAGTTGAAGAATCAAAGACAGCTGATACCTACCTAGACCTAGTAGAAGGTATGCAATTTGACAAGGGATACCTATCACCTTACATGGCAACAGACAATGAAAAGATGATAGCAGAACTTGATGACCCATATATTCTCTTAACAGACAAAAAGATTTCAAATATCCAGGAAGTATTGCCACTATTAGAGCAAATCGTTCAAGAATCAAGACCACTACTAATTATTGCTGATGACGTAGACGGTGAAGCTCTTACAACTCTTATCCTAAACAAACTAAGAGGAACCTTCAACGTAGTAGCAGTAAAAGCGCCTGGCTATGGTGATAGAAGAAAAGCCATGCTTGAAGATATAGCAGTCTTAACAGGCGGCAAGGTAATAAGCGAAGAACTAGGCATGGACCTAAAAGAAGCAACAATAGACATGCTTGGATCTGCTAAAAAAGTAAAAGTTGATAAAGACAACACAACATTAGTAGAAGGTAAGGGCGACAAAGAAGCTCTAACTGAAAGAGTTGAAAACATCAGAGGCCAAGTAGCTAAAGAAGAAAGCGAATACGAAAAAGAAAAACTTCAAGAAAGACTAGCTAAACTTGCAGGTGGAGTTGCTGTAATAAACGTAGGTGCAGCCACAGAAACAGAAATGCAAGAGAAAAAATACAGAATCGAAGACGCCCTATCAGCAACCAGAGCTGCAGTAGAAGAAGGAATTGTAGCAGGTGGTGGGGTAGTCCTAATAGGCGCAATCGATAAGGTAGAAAAACTAAGAGAAAGCCTAATAGGAGACGAAAAAACAGGTGCCTTAATCATAGAAAGAGCCCTAGAAGCCCCACTTAGACAAATAGTAGAAAACGCAGGCCTAGACGGATCTGTAATAGTAGAAAAAGTTAAAAACAGTGACAAAGAAGAAGGCTACGATGCTTATGAAAACAAGTTTGTAAACATGTTCGAAGCAGGAATCGTAGAACCAACAAAAGTAACAAGATCAGCCCTACAAAACGCAGTAAGCGTAGCAGGAATGATCCTAACAACAGAAGCTGCTGTAGCAGACATAAAAGAAGAAGAACCACAAATGCCAGCAGCACCACAAATGCCTATGTATTAAACCCGCCTGCCCGGCGAGCAGAGGGCCCGTGCGGAGCACCTCGCAGCGAAGCGAGAGAGATAAGCCACCGCGGCTAGGGGAGCGGCCTCCACGGAGTGGTTCGCAGCGAAGCGAGAAAGAGATCGCCTCGTTGAGGACCCTCCATGCGAAGCCTATCCCAATCTTCTAAAAGAAGATTGATGGAAGGACAAACCTGCCTAGCGGCTAAGAGCGGCAGAGGCAGAATGGTCGAGCTTTAGTTCGGAAACCAAATTGTATAGGCCACTATATAACAGAAAATATTCAGACTAAAAGGTCTGTTGTAGAAAGAATAATTTTCCAATATTATATTGGACGATAATTACTCACAACCTGCAACAGTCCTTTTTTCTTTTCTCTAAACATACTTACTAGAGAAAAGAAAAATTGATTTTTTTGTTTTTTTATAACTTTCTTAGAAGTTTTGGTAAAAATAATTGTTTTTTTGCCTGATAAAGTCTTTTTATTTACACTTTTTAATAGTATTTTCAACGTTTTTATGATATGTTAAGTATAACTAGAAGAAAATTGTTATAGTTATTTTCTGAAAACAAATATATTACAAAAATACTTTATGAAATTCAACTTTTAATATTTTTCGCATGCTGAGATAAGTCTATCAGCTTTGTGCTTTGAGGAGGGAACATGAAAAATATAATTAAGAATAGGTACATATCTTTTATATTAGCTTTGCTTATGATAGTGGGAGTTTTTCTTCCTCATGGGGGGGCTTTGGCTAA
>NZ_CALGYW010000025.1 GCF_937934665.1 uncultured Anaerococcus sp. | reverse complement strand
TAAACCAATTTCAAAGGCTTGATTATGCCCTAAAATCCTATGACAGTAAGGTTTATAATATCGACCAGGCGAGGATTAACCAGGAACTCGGGCAAAATTTTGAAATCGTCCAGCCCTTTATCTATAAAAATGCCTTGAGGATATTATTAAACGCTCTCAAATTTGTGGCAATATGCATAATTGTATTTTTTATCTCTCCTTATCTTTTGATTTCATTTCTAATTATTGCTCCAATAGCAGCCGTGGTTTCTTATAAGAGTGAGGAGAAGATTTCGGATTATTCCTCAAACCACTTGGACGATATGAAAAATATGAAGGGATATTTGCTTGATTCTAATAATTTGAGCAAGGAAGAGAGATTTTTGGAAGATAAACAACTACCAGAAATTAGGGATTTCTTTAAGGGATTTTTTAAAAACCTTATGACAAAGGTCCGCTATGAAAGTGTAATTTATAACATTTTTGTCTACGGAACCCTAAATATGGCTATTACCCTTACCACAATTATTTCGATTATCCTTATTATAAAGGGCAAGATGACTCCAGGTTCTTATGCGGCGGTCTCAATCTACATTAGTTCCCTTTGGGATCCTATGCTTGATACCTTCAACACCAGGAGGGAGTATGTCTCAGGAAAACCTGCCATGGACTCTTTTTATGAATTTATCAATATGGCCCCTGTAAAATTTGATAAGGATAAGATAAAGTCTCTAGAAATAAAAGACTATGTAAGTCTAGGAAGTATGGGTGAGAGGCTACACGCACCGCTTAGTCAAGCCATAGAAAAAGGCAAGTTTAATCTTATAGTAGGGGATAACGGGATAGGCAAAACCACCCTGGTAGAAGCTATAATGAACCTAACTACTAGGTATGAGGGAGAAATTATAATCAATGGCAAGACTCTTGATAAAAGCTCGGATGTTTTATTTGATGATTTGGTTTATGTCCCAGCAAACCCTACAATAAGCGAATACGGAGTCTTAAAAGATAAAATTAAAGGCTCTTCAGGTCAGAAGAAACTCTCCCAATTAAAACACGCCATAAAAACCGATAAGTCCCTATATATTTTTGACGAACCAACAAACTTTTTGGATAAAGAAGTTAAGGCCAAGGTCTTGGACCTAATTATGGACCTCAATAAAAAGGGAAAACTAGTCATAGTTATTAGCCACGATGAGATATTTATGAAAAATTCTAATTTCAATATTATTAGGATTAATAAATAAAGAATTAATAATTTTAATCAGAAAAACAAAACAAAGAGATTCTGCAAAATAGCAGGATCTTTTTTTATTTGTAAAATTTTTATTAATTAGAATAAGGATTTAAATAGAATTTGATTTGATTTTTGGATGCTTATTGTAATATTATTGCTG
>NZ_CALGYW010000024.1 GCF_937934665.1 uncultured Anaerococcus sp. | reverse complement strand
TTCTCATAGACTTATTAAGTGCAGTTCTAACAGCGCCCCTTATGGCTGAGTTCATGCCTGGAGCGTCGCCACCGCTAGTAAGTATACCTATTGTCTTCATTACCTCTCCTCACTTTGTCTTAACATTTTCTTTTCCAAGTCTAGCTTCAAGTTCTCCTATGGAGTTTTCATTTATATTAAACCACAGTCTTGAATCTAAACTTACTAACTTTTTCTTATCTTCAAAATATATCTTTACAGGATTATGACCTGAATTCGACATTATTATGCCTTTGATATCATTATACTCGTTATATTTCATTTTTAGATATAAAGTTTTGAGATTTGATTTTTCTAAATCAATAAATTCTGACGCTAATAATTTTACGTCACTTTCGTCAGTTTGCAATCTACCTTTCGCTATCACAACGTTATCATCCTCAATTATTTCCCTATACTGTCTATAAGTGTTAGGGAAAATTACCATTTCGATATTGCCATACATATCCTCAAGGGAGGCAAAGGCCATGAGGTCTCGCTTTTTGGTGGTAAGTTCTTTTTTATTGTTTATTATACCTGCCATGGTTACAAACTTACCTTCTAGGCTTAAAGTGTTTTCTTCTCCAAGTTCTTCCCTATAATTTGTTGTGAAATTTACTATATTTGAAAGGGCTAGGCTTCTTTCTGACAAGGGGTGCTCTGAAATATAAAAACCAAGTACTTCCTTTTCAAGCCTTAGTTTGATTTTTTTTGGATACTCATCTATATCTGGCATATCTATGTCAGTTTCTTCTTGTTTTTCTCCCATGTCTAGGAGGTTCATTTGGCCTGTGACATTTATCTTATTGTTGTCATGGACTGTGTTAATGGCTTTTTCAAAGATTGCCATTAGAGATGACCTAGTATAGCCTAGACTATCAAAGGCACCAGCCTTTACTAGAGATTCTATTCCCTTTTTGTTTAGGGCTCTAGAATCTACTTCTTCTACCCTTTCTAGGAAATTTTTGAAATTTACAAAGGTTCCACCTTCTTCTCTGGATTTTATAATTGCTTCTATTAGGTTATTGCCTACATTTTTTATACCTGATAGGCCAAAGATAATTTTCTTATCCTCAACTTCAAAAGATCCATAGGACTTATTTATATCAGGAGCTAGGACCTCTATACCCAATCTTTTCGTCTCTGATACATAGGTATAGAGCTTGCCTGTCTGATCCATTACTGAAGAAATAAGATTTGCCATATATTCTTCTGGATAATAGTGTTTTAAGTAGGCAGTTTGGACTGCAACTAAGGAATAGGCTGCTGAGTGCGACTTGTTAAAGGCATATTTAGCAAAGGAAATCATCTCATCGTAGATGGTGTTGGCAGCCTTTCTATCTACTCCGTTTCTTACTGCTCCAGGTATTAGTACCTTGCCGTCTTCACCTGTCTTACCATTTATGAAAATATCCCTATTTTCTTCCATGACTGCCATTTTCTTTTTACTCATGGCACGTCTTAGGTTGTCAGCTTCTCCAAGTGAGTATCCTGCAAGTTGTTGGACTATCTGCATTACCTGCTCTTGATAGACAATTATGCCATAGGTTACCCCTAGGATTGGTTTTAATTTTTCATCAAGGAAAGTTACGTCAGCAGGGTTATTTTTGTTATGGATGTATTTTGGTATCTCATCCATAGGGCCTGGCCTAAAAAGTGAATTTGCTGCAATGAGGTCATCAAAAACTGTTGGTTTTAGGTTTTTAAGAAAGGCCCTCATGCCAGCTGACTCAAATTGGAAAAGTCCGATAGTCTTTGCCTGGTTAAATTGTTTGATTACATTTTTGTCATTTACGTCAATTTTTCTTATATCTATATCTTTATCGTAGTTTTTCTTTATATCCTTGATGGTATCTTTGATAACTGTAAGGTTTCTTAGACCCAAAAAATCCATCTTTAATAGGCCCAATTCCTCTATTTCTGTCATATCAAACTGGCTTACCACCTGGTCGTTTGAAAGGGCAAGGGGAATTATATCTGTAAGGGGATCTTTAGAAATAACTACCCCTGCTGCGTGGATTGACGTATGGCGAGGTAGAGCTTCAAGTTTTTTTGCAGTATCTATTAAGCGCTTGCCCTCGGCGTCCTTGTCGTAGGAGGCCCTAAAGGCATCTGACTCTTCTAAGGCCTTATCAATTGTCATCCCTATGGTAGTTGGTATTTGCTTGGCTATGGTATCTACCTTGCCATAGGCTATGTCTAGGACCCTTCCTACGTCTCTGATGGCATTTCTAGCCTGCATCCTACCGAAGGTTACAATCTGAGATACGTGGTCCCTACCATAGAGCTCATTTACATATTCAACTACCTTATCCCTTAGGACATAGTCAAAGTCTATATCTATATCGGGCATAGATACCCTCTCTGGGTTTAAAAACCTCTCAAAGATTAAATCGTACTTGAGCGGATCAATCTGGGTTATATCCAAGGCGTAGGAAACAATAGAACCTGCAGCAGACCCCCTACCAGGTCCTACAGCTATATCGTTATTTCTAGAATAATTTACAAAGTCCCACACAATTAGGAAATAGTCCACATAGCCCATGGAATTTATTACATCTATTTCTTTTTTTGCCCTAGCTACAATTTCATCTGTTACTTCCTCGTATTTTTCAGTAAGGCCCTTATTTACTAATAATTTCAAATAATCTAAATTGGAAAGACCCACTGGAAGTTTGGTGTAGTAGGGTAGGTGGGGCTCATGGAATTTAATCTCGACATTGCACCTTTCTGCTATTTTCTGGGTATTTTCTATGGCTCTCTCATAGTCTCTAAATATTGTTGCCATAGTATCAGGGTCTTTTAGGTAAAATTCCCTATTTGGCATCCTCATTCTATCCTCATCCTTGATAAGAGATCCTGTTTGAATACACAAAAGCACGTCTTGGTAGTAGGAGTCCTCCTTGTTTATATAGTGGACATCGTTAGTCGCTACCATCTCTAGGCCAAGTTTTCTATGAAGATAAGCTACGCCCTTATTTACCTTTTTTTGCTCAGGCATCCCATGGTCTTGAACTTCTAAAAAATACGAATCCTTGCCAAAGGCCTCTTCATGTTTTTGGGCTGTCTTTATAGCAGCTTCCATATCATCTTCTAAAATTCTTTGGTTAACTTCACCATTTAGGCAGGCTGATAGGGCAATTAGTCCCTCTGTATGATTCTTTATATAGTCAAAGGAGACCCTAGGTTTATAATAAAAGCCGTTTACATAGGATTCTGAAACAATCTTTACTAGGTTTTTATAGCCAGTATTGTTTTCTGCAAGCAAAATTAGGTGGTAGTACCTCCTATTTGTAGGATCTTTTATAGTGTGATCTCTCTCAGAGACATAGACCTCACAGCCGATAATGGGTTTTATACCACGTTTTTGTGCCTGTTTATAAAATTCTATGACCCCATACATCTGTCCGTGATCTGTTATAGCCACAGAATCCATGCCAAGTTCTTTACACCTATCCAAAAGTTCATCTATCCTTGTAAAACCATCAAGGAGAGAATATTCTGTATGGAGGTGGAGGTGGGTAAATTTATTAGTCATAGTTACTCCTTTAAAAAAAGACTTGTTCTCACAAATCTTTTGCTAGTTTGATAAACTTTTGCAATCTATAGTTGACCTTGGCCTTAGTAAGGGGAGGATCTAACATCTCACCTAATTCATCTAAGGAAAGGTAGGGATTTTCAAGGCGAAGCTTGCCAATTTTTTGGCTTAATTCATCAAGTTCTTCAAAACTACCTCGAGCTATGGTTTTATTTATAGCATCAACCTGGGCCATGGCTGCCTTTACTGTTCTATCGATATTGGCATTATCAAAATTATTTATCCTATTTACATCATTTCTTATAGACTTCATCGCTCTAACATTTTCTAGTTCAAAAAGCGACTGCATGGCACCTATAACTACCAAAAAATCAGATATCTTATCAGAATCCTTCAGATAAATGATATTATACTCAGATCTTTGACTTAATTTGGCATTTAGGTTAAAGGCATCCATAGAATCTCTGATAAGCCTTGCTTCGTTAAGGTTTTTGCCAACAATTTCTAAGTTATAACCTCTTTGAGGATCATTTACAGAACCCCTAAAGATAAAGGCAATTTTTAAAAAACCTTTGATTTGATCTAGGCTTACTTCATCTATATTTTCATAATTTTCTATAAAGCCTTGGTTCATTAGGGCTATTAACTTATCTGACACATCCGCATCTTCTACTATTACTACATAGTCCCTCTTGTTTTTCTTATCAGGATTGTCTTGGATTTCAAAAGTCGGCGAATATTCATATAAGTCTGCTATCAATTTATAAATGTATCTGGCTTTTTGATTAGAATCAGTTTTAAAAATTACATTAAAACCTGAAGCAGAAATCCTGATAGATCCTATAAAGTAAGCCAGGGAAATAAGTTCTCCCTTAAGGTCAAGAGGTTCTTTTCTCAAAAGCTCTTTCTTGCATCTTTGGGAAAAACTCATACTAGTCTCTAATCCTTCTCCTAAGATTTTTTATATCTTTAGGATCAGCCTTGGTATAAAGTAGGTAGTCTTCAAAACTATCGTACTTTCTAATTACATAATCGTAGGCTTCTTTCATATAATATGGGTCAGTAATCCTAAATATAGAATAAGGCTCGTCTTCACCGTACCTTTCTATGTAGCCTAGGTGGGCAGAGGATGTCTCATAGTCTGCTATGATATCTCCCCTAGGCACGTCTGCAAGGCCCATAATTATCATCGATACAATCCCTGTCCTATCCTTGCCTTCTTGGCAGTGAAAAAGGGCTGAACCTTCGGCATTGGCAAGTGCTTTTACAATTTCTCTTACAGCCTCGTAGTGATCAATTAAATTTCTGTAAGATTGGCCTACAGATAATTTTCCAGATATAATCTTTTCAATTTCTTCTTTTCTAAATTCCTTATCTGGAGCTAGGGATATGTGGTGGTAGTCAAAGTTATCCTTTATTTTTTTATGACTTTCTGACTTAAAGTCAATTTCATTTTCCCTTCTTAAATCAATTATTGTTGAAATATTTAAGTCTTTTAAGTCACTTATATCTATATCTTTCACATCGTCTAGGCTTGCTGCCCTGAAATACTCGTGCCACTTTGTTGATCTTTTATCAAAGGTTGGTACCCCTCCTAAATCTCTTAAGTTTTTAATATTTTCTAAATCTATACGTTTTAAATATTTCATCTTACCACTTATCCTTTTCTCTGTGTCTCTTAATCAGTATATAATCATCATCTTTCATTCTTTCATACATTTTTTCTACCATATAGACAGACCTATGCTGGCCGCCTGTACAACCAAAGGCTATGGTTATGATATTTTTTCCTTGCTTGTTATAAGAGTCAAGAAGGCTGGTTATAAGGCCATATACCCTTTCTTCAAAGTCTTTTATAATATCAAACTGGTCTAGGTAGGCGGCTAGTTTTTCATTTGTACCATTTAATTTTTTTAGATCTGGCTTATAGAATGGATTTGGGACAAATCTCATATCAAAAACAAAATCAAAATCAGCACTAACTCCATATTTATAGCCAAAGGATATAAGGTTAATTATCATATTGTTAGATTTCACAGTACTTGACTCTATTACTTGCCTTAGGTCTGCTATTTTGTAGTTACTTGTGTCTATTACCTTATCAGATATGTCCCTAATCGGCCTTAGAAGATTTTTTTCTTTTTCAATCCCATCTGTTACATTCCCGTATTCTCCTAGAGGATGGGGTCTTCTAAGCTCATTATATCTTTTTTGAATAATTTCATCATTACAATAGATAAAGATAATTTCAGTATCTTCATTGGCTTTTTTTAAGTTTTTTATGGACCTACATATGTCATTATCTACAGAAAATGACCTAAAGTCTATAACAACAGCCATTTTTTCTATTGGCTTTTCCTGGTAGTTATTAAGCTCAATGAATTTTTCCACCAAATAAGCTGGTGCATTGTCCATAGCATAATACCCCAAATCTTCATAGGCCCTTAGGGCTGTTGTCTTACCTGATCCTGAAAGGCCTGTAATTATCTTTAATTTCATCTTTTATTCTCCGACTAGTTTTACCTCTCGCTCTAAAACAAAACCTGTTTTTTCCTTAACTATGCTAGAAACATGGTTGATAAATTCTAGCATTTCTTCGCAAGTTGCCTCATCCCTATTTATAATAAAGCCGCAGTGTTTTTCACTAACCTGGCAGTCACCTTCTCTAAAACCTCTAAGACCACATTCATCAATTAGCTTTGATGCATAAGAGCCTACTGGTCTTTTAAAGGTTGAACCAGCTGACTTTTTATCAAGGGGTTGCTTGGTTTCGCGTCTATTTTTATAGTCTAGGTATTTTTCTGTTATAAGATCTTTATCACCTTTTTTGAGTTTAAATTTAGCGCTAACAACAATCAGATCATCATCAAATATCCTAGAATGCCTATAGGAGAAATTCATCTCATCGTTTTTATAAGTATAAAGATTGCCCTCAAAGTCAAAGGCCTTTATCTCTACTGCTATGTCTTTTATTTCTCCACCGTAGGCGCCTGCATTCATAGCTACAGCTCCCCCAACAGAGCCAGGTATACCTGATATCTCTTCCATACCAGCAAGACCTGCCCTTATAGCAGCAAGGCTGGCGTTTGTTAAAGAAGCACCTGCTAGAGCTGTTAGGTAGTCCTCTTCTATAGTTACTTCATCAAAATTATCAGCAAGTATAATAACACATCCTCTTATACCCTTATCAGATACAAGGAGGTTTGAGCCCTTGCCAATAATAAAAGTTTTTATTTTATTTTCGTGATTAAATTTTAATAGTTTTTCTAATTCATCTATGCTAGTTGGCCTTGCAAGAACATCTGCTGGGCCTCCTATACCAAAAGTTGTAAAAGTTTTTAAATCTTTATCAAAGTCTATATGGGTAAAATTTTTATTATTATAAAGAGATTTATAGTCCATAGTTTCTCCTTTTTATTTTTATTCTATATTACTATACCATTTCGCTTATAAATCTCTCTTAAAAATCTTAGCTAAAAATTTGTAATTTTAATAAAACTTTGGTAGAATAATAAAGATGAATAAGGAGGAGGTGTAATTATGGCAAGAGCATGCGATATATGTGGCAAAGGTACAGCAAGTGGTAAGTCTGTAACATTCTCACATAGACAAATTAACAGAACTTTTAAAGCAAACGTGCACAAGATAAAAGCTGTTGTTGATGGCACTCCAAAAACTATTAATGCTTGTACAAAATGTATTAAAAGTGGAAAAGTAGAAAAAGCTTAAGCTTTTTTAGTTTAGTACTAAATTAAAAATTTTTAAACTGGCCTTGTGGTCAGTTTTTTAATTGAAAAAATATCCGTTTTGTAGGTTTCCTTACAGAACGGATATTTTTTGTAAATTTATTCGTAATCTTTAAAAATCTCGTGATAGGCCTTTATCTGAGTTTTAATATCTTTGGCGAAAACATCAGAGCCTGCAACAATTTCATCCACACCTAGGCCTAAGACCTCTTTTACATTGGCAGTTTTTATACCTCCGTCAACTTGGATTTTTATATCGAGCTTATTTTCGTCTATATATTTTCTGTAAAGGGCCATGGCCTCTTTACTTTCTGGCATAAACTTTTGTCCACCAAAACCAGGTCTTACACTCATTACTAATACTGAATCTATTAGGTTAAAGTATTCTAAAAGAAGCTTTGGATCTGTTTCAGGCTTGGCTGTAAGGCCTACTTCCATACCAGCTTCTTTGATAGCCTCTAGTGTGCCTCTTAGGTCTTCACAGGCCTCATAATGGACTGTTATCCTATCACAGCCTGCCTTTTTAAATTGGTCAATATATCTTATTGGTTCTTCAATCATTAGGTGGGTATCAAAGAAGTAGTCATTTTTATCCCTGATATCAGAAATTATCTTAAAACCAAAGGAAATATTTGGTACAAAGCTTCCATCCATTACATCGATATGGATCATCTCTAGGCCTAAATCCTTGGTTTCATCTAAATCTTTTTGTAAATTTGCAAAGTTTGCAGAAAGTATTGATGGTGATAGTCTTACCATTTATTAAGTCTCCTTTGTTTTAATTCTTCGAATAATTGGACATAGTTTTTATAACGTGTTTTTGAAATTTTCCCTTCTGTCAAATCTTCCTTGACCCTACAGGATGGTTCATTGATGTGGTTGCAGTCTTTAAACTTACAAGCCCTATCCCTTAGTTCTACAAAGGTATTTTTTAAGTCATTTTCATCTTCTAAAAAGTCTAGGTCAAAGGAATCAAAGCCTGGGGTATCAAAGATAAAGGTATCTTTTCCAAGCTTAAAAATTTCTGTATGACGGGTGGTATTTTTGCCTCTTTTAGATTTTTGGCTTATATCTCCTATTTCTATCTTTTGATCAATAAGGTTTGATAAAAAGGTTGATTTGCCAACACCAGATGCACCCGATACAGCAGAGGTCTTGCCTCTTAGAATTTCTTCTATTTTATCTTTTGGAAAATCCTTGTAATTATCAATTAAAAGAACATCATAGCCAATATTTTTATATATACCAGCTAGGTTTTCTATTTCTTCGCTTAAAGCTAGGTCTATCTTTGTTAGGATAATGGTTACAGAAATACTCAGGTACTCACACATTGCCAGGTACTTATCTAAGTTATAAAGATTTAGGGGTGGGTCATTTATGGTTACAAAGACCAAAAGTTGGTCAATATTTGCGATATTTGGTCTTTTTATCTCATTTTTTCGATTTAGAAGTTTTGTTATATAGGCTTTATTATCCTCTAAAACTTCTATTTCGACATTGTCCCCAACCAGGGGTTTCTTATTTTTTACCCTAAAATTGCCCCTGGCCTTGGCCATATAGACATTATCTTTGGTATCAACATAATATAATTCTTTTTGACTTTTAATTATTTTTCCAATCATTAGTTAACCTGATATACTCCGTAAGATTCCTCATCCACTAGGACTTCTACACTAGTACCAGAAATAGACATAAACTTAAGAGATAAGACTCCTTCTTCATCTAGATCAGCATCAGTATGGTAGTCATTGTATAGAAGGTCGCTTCTATTGCCATTTTCATCTACCTTATATACCTTGACATTGTAGTTTTCCTTATCAGTTACTACATTTAGTCTGATTTCTACTTCCCTATCAGGGTTTGGTGGCTTTTCTTCTTCACCAAGACTTACTACAAAGTCTATGGCAGAATTTTCAGCAACTTCAGTACCAGCTCCTATAGATTGGCTCATAACAAGGCCTTTCTGGGTATTTGATGAGTATTGGTAGTCTACATTTCTTACCATTAAAGAATTATTTCTAGCAGTAGCTATGGCATCTTGCTCACTCATACCTAGGTAATTTCCTACCTTGATTATTTCTGTGGTATCTTCTTTGCCAACAGATATAACTAGGTTTACCTCAGAACCTGACTGGACGGATGCTCCATATGATGGCTCTTGTCTAATTACTAGGTCTTTTTCTACCGTATTTGAATAGTCTGTTGATGTTGTTCCTATCTTTAGTCCTAGGTCTTTTAGGGTTTCTTCAGCCTGACTTAGGTTCATATTCTTTAGCTGGGGAACAACAACTTCCCTACCCGATGAAATAACCAAGTTTACTATAAGTCCTTTTTTAGCCTTACTCGATGCCTCAGGGTCTTGGCTCATTACCTTGCCCTTCTCGTATTCATCGCTTTCTGCATACCTTGATATATTTGCCCTAAAGCCACGTTTTTCAAGCTGGCTAACTGCCTGATCTTCTGTGAGATTTACAACTGTAGGCACTTCTATTTCATCACTTCCACTTCTTGTAGAGAAGAGATATACTGCTACTACTAAGATAAGGGCTAGAAGGACTAAAGGCCATATTTTTATAGGTTTTTTCTTATTTTCCTTAGGGGGCTTTTCTTCTCCTGTAGATACATAAACCGCTTCCCTATCTTCTTCGATAGGTTGGTTATAGCTTTCTTTTTTAGGTACTACTATAGGAATCCTTGCTGTATCTTCAAAAGCATCCTCACCTTTGACTAAAGACTCATCATCTAGGGCCTCTATTAATTCCTCTGCGTCTTGAAATCTTTCTGTAGGATCTTTTTTTAATAACCTCATTATTATATAATTTAGATGTTTAGAAAGGTTGGGATTTATCTCCCTTGGTGGGATAGGATCATCCTGGATGTGCATAACAGCTATACCTACTGAATTATCTGCATCAAAAGGTAACCTGCCTGTGGCCATCTCATACATGACAGCTCCCAGTGAGTAAAGGTCAGATTTTAAGTCTACAATCTTGCCCTTGGCCTGCTCTGGTGAAATGTAGTGAACAGTGCCTAAAATAGAACTTGTATAGGTAATAGTAGCATTTGATGAAACTCTTGCTATCCCAAAATCAGTTACCTTACAAAGACCGTACTTATCTATCAAAATATTTTGTGGTTTGATGTCCCTGTGGACTATGCCAGAAGCGTGGGCACTTTTTAAGGCTTGGGCGATTTGGGTTGAATAGTCGATAATATCATGATTTTCTAAAATCTTTTTTCTGACTATTAAATCTTTGAGAGTCTCCCCTTCTACATATTCCATAACTATATATTGGATAAGCTTGCCATTTAGCATGTCTTTTCCAATATCGTATACATTTACAATATTTATATGAGAAAGCCTGGCTGCTGATTGGGCTTCGTTGTTAAATTTCTTTGAAAATTCGTCATCTTCAGCGTATTGGTCCTTTAAAATCTTTATGGCTACAAATCTACCAAGAAGCCTGTCTTTGGCCTTGTAGACCTTGGCCATGCCACCTACGCCTATTTCTTTTATAATCTCATATCTACTGTCCAAAATTATTTTATCCATAATATCCTCTTATAGTAAAATCGTCGTAACAGTAATATTATCCCTACCACCGTGGTTTATGGCTTCTTCTATAAGCCTTGATGATATTTGGTAAGGATCCTTATTATCTTTTACTATCTCTCTAATATTTTCATCTGTTAATTCATTTGTAAGACCATCTGTAACCATTAAAACTAGGTCGCCTTCTTCCATAGGAAGAGACTTACTGTCTGGAATGATTTTTTCTTCTGTCCCAACAGCCCTGGTTATGGCAGACTTGTTTATAAAGTTTTCTGCTTCATCTTTAGTCAAAGAACCACTGTCTAAAAGATCATTTACCAAAGAATGGTCCCTAGTTAACTGGCTTAGGGTATCATTTCTAAAGATATAGGCCCTAGAGTCTCCCAAGTGGGTTAGGTAGTAGACCTTGTTTTTGTGGTCTATACATAGGCAAACCACAGTAGTCCCCATCTTTATATCGCCTTCTTCAAGCGATAGTTTATAGATTTCTTCATTGGCATAGAAAATTGCCTCTTCTTGTAGGAGCAAATAAGAATCATAGGATTCTAAATTAGCTTCTTTTATGTATTTTATAAAAAGTTTGGCGGCAAGCTTACTTGCAAGCTCGCCCTTGCTGTGGCCACCCATACCATCTGCTACTATAAAAAAATCCAAGTCCCCTAGGCTAACATTTGAAAACGAATCTTCGTTTTCTCTTCTAAGCTTGCCTATATTTGTTATCGTGCTAAATTTCATCCCTACCTCGCATAATTATTTCTCAATTGGCCGCATGAGGCATCTATATCAGAACCCATGGACCTCCTAATAGTTGCATTTAGGCCCCTTTTTGTAAGTCTTTCTTTGAAGTCTTCAAGGACTCTTGCTGCTGGTTTTTTGTGGTCAAATTCCTCTATGGGATTTAGGGGAATTAGGTTTATGTGAACATTTTTTCCAAAAAGCAGGTCGTGGAGGTTTTCCACATCTTCTTTTAGGTTATTTACCCCATCTATTACTACATATTCAAAGGAAACCCTACGTCCAGTTTTGTCAAAATAATAGTCGGTAGCATCAATAAGGTCTTTAATTTTATATCTTTTGGCAACCGGCATATAGGCTGCCCTTTTTTTATCGTCTGCATAGTGAAGACTAAGTGCGAGATTTACATCAAGGCCAGTATCAGCCAAGTCTTTAATCCTTGGAGCAAGGCCTGATGTAGATAAGGTAATAGACCTGTGAGATAGGTTTCTACCCTTAGGATTTGTAATTATTTCTATGAATTTTTTTATATTTTCAAAATTATCTAAAGGCTCACCTATACCCATGATTACAATATTTGAAATAGGACCATTTATTCTTTCTAAGAGGTAGACTTCCTCGATTAATTCTCCTGTAGTCATATTTCTAACTAGGCCATTTTTGGTGGATGCACAAAAAGTACAACCCATCCTACAGCCAACCTGGCTTGAAATACAAATAGTAGACCTGTCCTTATAATCCATGTAAACAGCTTCTACAATGTTTTTATCCTCAAGCTCTATGAGGTATTTCTTGGTAGAATCTATCTTTGACTCAAAGCTTTTTAGGACCTTTAGCCTATCGATTTTAAAATCTTTCTTAAGCTCATCTCTCATCTTTAAGGATAGGTCTGTCATTTTTTCAAAATCATTTACCCTATTTACATGGATATTGTGAAAGACCTGTTTGGCTCTAAACTTTTGGTAGGATCTTTCCTTAAATAAATCTTCTATTTCTCCTATTGTCTTATCATTTATACTAATCATTTTATCTTCCTAAATTTACTGATGAAAAATCCATCAGTTCCGTCTTTAAAACTCTCGTATTCTATAAAATCTTGACCCTCGATAGAAATTAGGTCTAAATTTTCTTTTTCTAATAAAAATTTAAAATTATCCCTATTTTCTAAGGGTCCTATGGTGCAGGTAGAATAAACTAGGTAGCCACCCACTTTTAGGTATTTTATAGCATTTTCTAAGATTTCTTTTTGAAGACTTGCTAGTCTTACAATCGTTTCCTTAGTTCTATTATATCGTATTTCTGGTTTTCTTCCTACTACTCCTAGACCAGAACATGGTGCATCTACCAAACAAAAATCAAATTTATTATTAAATTCACTTACAAATTTGGATGCGTCATAGTTTGTAAGGCTTATATTTGTAAGATCTAATCTCTTAATATTTTCTAAGATTAATTTATTTTTAGCCTTGGATATATCATTTGCGACTATACTTGCAGTATTTTTTGTATATTCTCCTAAATAACTAGTCTTAGTCCCAGGTGCTGCACATAGGTCTAAAATTTTTGATCCCTTGCTTGGATCTAGGACCTCAACAGCCTTCATGGAGGCTTCTTGCTGGATGGTAAAAAGTCCGTCCCTAAAGGCATCTAAACTTGCAAGCCCTGCTGGATTCTTAACAAGTAGGCTAGCTTTTGAAATCTTTCCTTCTTCTACCTCATAGCCCTTATCTGTAAGTAGAGCCTTTAGGTCATTTTTATTTGTCTTTGTAAAGTTTATCCTAATAGCTAGATCTTTTATCCTACCAGCATCTCTTAAATAGGCCTTGGTAAACTCCATCCCATAAAAATCGTAAATATATCTGGTTATTTCTTCTGGAAAGGAATATCTGATAGAAAGGCTCTTTATGTCGTCTCTTTCATAGATTGTGGATATTTCTTTCTCATCTCTTATAAAGCCTCTTAAAATGGCGTTTACAAAGCCAGTTGATCTCTTATTTTTCTTTTTAGTAAGGTCAACAAGCTTATCAACTGTGGCGTAGTCTTTACTTTCTAGAAAGTGAATGCTGTATATTCCCATTTCTAAGATTATAAGGACATTTTTGTGGATTTTTTTAAGTCTAATATTGGATAATTTTCTAATCATATAATCGATGTAGATTTTATTTTCCAAAACACCATAAACTGTTTTTGTAATTAGGGGAAGATTATTTGCCTTTTCTGCGTAGGCATTTATCATCTCAGATGACTTTGCTTCTTTGTAAATAACCTCACTTAGGATATTAAATATTATATCAAAATCAGTCATTTTCTAAAACAAAACCTACTTCTATATCATTTCCTAAAAGAAAGGATGTGGTGTCCATAGCTTTTTTGCCAGGAAATTGGATTTTTTCTATCTTTATAGAAGAATCTCCTGTAGCTATTACAATTTTATCATTTTTATTAGCTGCAAGAATTTCTCCAGGTCTACCCTTCTTATCACAAAGGCTTGCCTTATGAACTTTGGCATTTTGACCCTTGTAGTCAAAGAAGGCTACAGGATAGGCCACTAGGGCTCTTATTTGATCTAGGATCTCCCTACTTGACCTAGACCAGTCAATCCTACCCATTTTTTTGTCAATCTTGGTGCAATAGGTCGCTTTTTCATCATCTTGGACCCTTCTATTTTTATAAACTTCATCAAAATTTATTATAGCATCTCTAATGGCTTCGGCTCCAATTTTTCCAAGCTTATCTTCAAGGTCATAATAATCATCATCTAAGTCTACATCCATTTCCCTTTGGATGAGGATATCGCCAGAATCCATGCCCTTTTCTATAAGCATGGCTGTTGCTGCAGTCTTTTTATCTCCATTTAAGAGAGTAAACTGCATTGGACTTGCTCCCCTATATAAAGGAAGTAGTGAAGGGTGGAGGTTTATAATCCTATCGTTAAAGCTATCTAATAGCGCATCTTTTATCAACTGACCAAAGGCAACTACTACTATATAGTCTATTTCTAAGTCTTTTAAAAGACCTACAAATTCTTCAGTGTTTACAGAATCAGGTGTCTCTACCCTGATGTCGTTTTCTTCTGCGTATTTTTTGACAGGTGTTGGAGAAAATTTATTCCTTGACCTTCTCTTATCCTTACCGGATACTACTAGCTTTAAATTTATATTTTCATCCTTATAAAGAATATCCAAAGTCTGCAAAGCAAACTTTGGATTACCCATAAAACAAATATTAATCATTATTTTCTGCCATCTCTTCTACTTTGTACTCTTCGATATACTTATCCTTAAATAAAATACCGTCAAGGTGGTCTATTTCATGGCAGAGAATAACTGCTGGAAAGCCATGAGCGTCCCAGATTTTTTCTTCGCCATCTTCGTCTAAATATTTAACTTTTACATGCTCTGGTCTTTTAACTGTAGCATTGAATTCTGGTATAGAAAGACAACCTTCAAGCCCTATTTGCTCGCCGTCTTTTTCTATTATTTCGGGATTTACAAGCTTAACAAGGCCAGTTTCCCCATCTCTAGGATCTACTACTATTACTCTTCTTAGATTTCCTACTTGAGGTGCTGCAAGACCTACGCCATCTGCATCATACATGGTTTCTGCCATGTCATCTAAAAGGACTCTAATCCTATCTGTTACTTCGTCTACTTTTCTTGAAGTTTTCCTTAAAATTGGATCTCCATCTATTCTTATATTTCTAATTGCCATACTTCCTCCTTTGGACAAAATCGGCTAGAATTTATCTTTAATTATTTCTTCTTATCCTAAATATTTTACTGGTTTTAAGCTTATATTCAATCATCTGTAAAGCCTATAGAATAAAGCTTTGATATACCTTCGTCATCTATAGTTACCCCATGGATCTTCTCTGCTAGCTGCATGGTTGTTTGCCTATGGGTAATCATTATAAATTGGGTTTTATCAGATAGGCTCTTTAGGTAGTCTATATACCTTTTGATATTTGACTCATCTAGGGCTGCATCTATCTCATCAAGGATTGAAAATGGTGCTGGGTTTTGCTCAAAGATTGCAAAAAGAAGAGCCACTGCTGTAAGAGCCTTCTCTCCTCCAGATAAAAGTGAGATTGACTTTAGAGACTTACCTGGTGGTTTGGCTTCTATTTCTACGCCGCTAGTTAGAAAATCCTCACTATCTAAGATTAGCCTCGCATCTCCACCCATAAAGAGAATCTTATATATTTTGGTAAAATTCTCACCTATTACTGCAAAGTTTTTAGAAAACTCTTCTTTCATTTCCTTTTCAAGTCTTCCTATCATTTTTTCTATATCAGCTTTTGAGTTTGTTAAATCCTTAACTTGCTCTTTTATAAAGCTTACTTCCTTGTCTATAGTGTCAAAGTCTTCTAGGGCTGTTTCTGTAAAATATCCTACCTCATTTATCTCTTTTTGGATATCAAGCAGGTCTTTTTTACTAGCATTTACTTTTTCTGTGTCCTTATACTTATCTGCCAAATTATCTAGGGACATGGTGATATAAGGACTTACCTCTTCTTCGAGATTTTGATAGGCTTCTTCTACAGAATCAAGCTTATAAGAAGTTTTAACTCTTTCTAGGTCAAGATTTTTTAGATTTTCGTCTAGTTTCTTATTTTCTTCTATTAGCTTTATATTTTCGCCTTCTTTTTTACCAAGACTTTCCTTTAAAACCTCTATACTTTGGCTTAAGTTTTGGACTTCGTTTTTGTACAGAGATATAGATTTATTTAGGGATACTAGACTTTCTTCAGAACTTTCTAGGTCCTTATCTAGACTCTTATATAATTTTTCTTGGATACTTTGATTTGAACTAATATCTGCTAGGTTGTTTTTTATATTAACAAGGGAGTTTTGGGCCAGGCTCTTATCCCTCTTATTTATTTCAAGCTTATTGGTAAGAGTAAGAATTTCTTCTTTTGTCTTATCAAATAGTTTTGAATTTTCTACTAGGCTTTTTTGTTTTTTATCAAGGCTTTCTTTTAGAAAAGCTTCCCTAGTCTCAAATTTTTCTATGTCGATATCACTTTCCCTATCTTCATAATCAAGACCTTCTCTATCTAGGTCTTTTCTATGATCTCTTAGGGATTCTTTTTTAAGAGATAGTCTCTCAAGTCTACTTGCTAGATCCTTGCTTTCTTTGTTTCTTTTCTCATAATCTTCTTTTAGACGAAGGAGGTCTTGTTTTTTATTTTCTATGTCAAACTTACTTGATGAGATATCATCTCTTAGACTTAGTTCTCTTTGTTTTAATTTTTTTATAGAAGTTTCTAAGTCTGTAAGTTTCTTTTTCCTGTTTAGGAGGTTCACGTTGTTGCGTTTATTTTTATTTGTACCTGCAACCATAGAACCCCAAGTATTTATTATATCTAAATCTAAACTTATAATCCTATAGCCTTTTATCTTTTTTGATAAGGAGATGGCTGCATTAATATCCTCTACAACTACAGTAGATCCTAAAAAATGACCAATTATTCCAGTAAGTTTTGGATCATAAGATACAAGCTCATATGCCATGGCTATAACTTCTTTTTCTCTTGGCTTATCCTTAGTGAAAGACTTTATAGAGTCAATTGGTAGGAAGGTTAGTCTTCCGAGTTTTTCTCTATTTACAAAGTTTATTAACTGTCTGGTATCTTCCTTAGTTCTTGTTACTATGTTTTGAAGGCCAGCTCCAACTAGGGTGTCAATTATTTCTTCATAGCCTTCCCTAACTGATATTAGGTTGGCAAGGGTATCAAGGTAGAAACCTCCAAGACCATTTAACTTACTCTTTTTTAGGAAATCTTGAACCGGGTAAAAGTAGCCTTGGTTATTATCTAGAAGATTTTTCTCAATTTTATAGTCTGAGATAAGAGATTTTAGATCGAGCTTTAAATTATTTAGGCTAGATATATTTTTATTAAGGTCATCATTTGCCTTATTTATGGAAGATGCTAAGTCTCTAATTTCTTCTTCAAGACCATAAACCTCACTATCAAGTCTATCTTTACTTGCCTTTAGTTTTTGGTAATCATCTTCTAAGTTTGTTATTTCTTGGTCTAGTTTTACTATCCTTAGTTTTTTCTCTTCAAGTTCTTTTTTTCTTTTTTCATCAATTATGGCCTTGGATTTTTCATAGACCTGGTAGTCTAAAAGCTTAGCTTTTACTTCTTCATAAGCAAGATTTTCCTTAAAAATCTCATCATTTAAAATCTTTATCTCTTTTTCAAGCCTATCTTTATCCTCTTTCTTAGTTGAAAGGTCACCTTCAAGTTTAAAAATAGCCTTATCAAGGTCTTTAAGGTTTAGTTCTTTCTCGTTTAAGGCCTTTTCTTCCTTATTAAAATTGTCTTCTAAGTTTTTAAGGATTTCTCCTATCCTTGCCTTGTCTTTTTTGTCATAATCAAGCTTTTGCTCATTTAGTTTTAGGCTAGCCTTAGATTTTTCTATGTTTTTTTCATAGGATGTTAGACTTGCCCTTAGCTTATTAAGTCTTTCTTTTTCTAGATCATAGTCTTTTTGGAAGGGGCTTAGTTTTTCTTTTATTTGTGTATTTTTAAATTCTAGATCTTTGATTTTTTTATCTAAATCTTGTATTTCTTGCCTAAATTTATCCCTCCTAGTAACTAGGTCTTCTGACTTAGTTTTTAGGTAAAAGTAGGACTTTTGGTTTAATTTTTCTGTTAAGTCTCTGTGTTTTAGATAATTTTCCTTATAGGATTTGAAAAGACTATAGTCTTTTTTCTTATATTCAAGTTCCTTTTCTATTATCTCAAGGTCATCTTTGACAGAGGCTAGCTTCTTACTTGCCTCATCTCTCCTATACTTGTGTTTAGAAATACCGGCCGCCTCTTCAAAAATAGCCCTCCTATCCTTGGGAGATGATAGGATGATTTCATCAATCCTACCTTGGCCAATTATAGAATAACCTTCCTTACCTACACCAGTATCAAAAAATAACTCTCTTATATCCTTAAGTCTGGCTCTTTTATTATTTATCTTGTATTCATTTTCTCCAGACCTGTAGATTCTACGACTGATTACTACCTTGTCGTAGGCTAGGTCAAGCTTTTTATCATAATTAGAAAAGTTTAGACTTACCTCTGCTATATTCATTGAGCTTTTGGCTCCTGTAAAGATAACATCCTTCATATTTGATCCACGGAGGCTTTTTATAGATTGCTCTCCCAAAACCCATCTTACGGCATCAGATATATTAGACTTACCGGACCCATTTGGCCCAACAACAGCTGTTATCTGGCTATCAAATTTTATTGTAGTTTTTTCAGCAAAGGACTTAAAACCCTTAAGCTCTATACTTTCTAATCTAATTTAAATCACCACCGTACTTTTTTTCTACATAGGAATTTACAAATTCTTTTAAAGATAAGTCTATTTTCTTATCCCCATTTTCAAGATAGAAATCTTCATCATTTGTAAAGGCTAATTTTATCTTATACTTATCATAAAAATATTTCTTGTTAGATTTTTTATTGCCAGCAATTAGGGAAATATCCTTATTTCTTGCATGGATTAGGATCTGTCCACCTATCTTTTCTTTTTTTACTATCTCTTCAAGGTAGATTCTATAAATATAGGATTCAACTAATTGTCTCATTGCGGCATGGAAGGGTCCTGCTACTACATCAGCCCCTTCATTGATATTCTCTGTTGGCTGAAGGCCAATTCTTATGACATTTATATTTTTATATTCATATATCATAAGGACCTCAGCAGATATTTTGATAGCCTCTTTTAGGCTTAAGGGCTCGTAAAGACCTGCCTTATATAGTTTTTCAAGCTTGGTATCCTTTATAACAAGGGTCGGATAAATCCTAGCTATATCCGGAAGAAGCTTAGCTGACTTAAGGGCAGTTTTAATGATTTTTTCCTCACTATCCTTATACAAACCTGGCATAATTTGATGGCCAAGGGTAAAACCATATTCTTTTATAAGCCTACTTGCCATCTTACTATCAAGGGCAGTGTGCCCTCTTTCATTTGCACATAAAACATCTTCTGAAAAAGACTGGATACCAAGTTCTATGGTATCTACTCCGTAGGATTTTAGGGTATCTAGAATGGAATTATTTATATAATCAGGTCTGGTTGAGAGTCTGATTCTATCAATAATGCCCTTCTTTTTATAAGCTCCTGCAATTTCTAAATAAGAAACCATGGTCTCATAAGGTAGGCCTGTAAATGATCCGCCGTAGAAGGCTATTTCTTTGGGACTTTCTTTATCTTTAAAATATGATAAATAATCTTCTATTTGTTTTTTTATTGCATCTTCATCTGCCTTATCTTTGTAATTTGTAATCTTTACCTGGTTACAAAAAGCACAATCATGAGGGCAGCCTAAAAATGGTATGAATATTGGTATAATTTGCCTAGTCATTTTTAATTTTCTCATAGGCAGCCTTGGCAGCCATTTGTTCTGCAGTTTTTTTGTTTTTCCCCTCACCTTGGGCCAAAGATCTATTACCCAACCTTACTTCCATGGTAAAGGTCTTATCATGCTCAGGGCCTACTTCCTTAATAAGTTCATAGGAAAGACTCTTTTTGCTATGAGAATTATAGTATTCCTGAAGCCTTGTCTTATAGTCTAAAAACAAAGAATCATCATTTATAATCTTTAAAACTTCTTCGCTGTAGTTTTCCCTTAGAAATTCAAAAAGTCTCTCATAGGATGAATCTAGATAGATTGCGGCACACATAGCCTCAAAGGTATCAGCTTTGACGTGTTTTTTTAGCTTGCCTCCCTGTTTTTTCTCACCCATACCAAACCTTAGGTATTTTGTTAGCTCAAATTTCTCACTTGCCTTGGCAAAGGAATCTGTACATACTATCCTAGACCTGGTCCTAGTTAGCCAGCCTTCAGATTTTTTGTCATAATTTTTAAAAAGATACTCACTTACAACCATATCAAGGATGGTATCTCCTAAAAATTCTAGTCTTTCGTTGGATTTTGTCTTAACTCTTGCTTCATTTGTAAAGGAAGAATGAGTAAAGGCTACATCTATCAATGCCTTGTCATTGAAGCTGTAGCCTATACTTTTTTCAAATTCTTCGATTTTTTCTAGTCTATCTTTAGTCAAAGACATTAATTTTTGCTTTCTATTAAACTTACTATATCTGAAAGAGTTTCGATTTCGTCTAGCTCTTCGTCAGTAAATTCTATCTCAAATTCTTCTTCGATAACCATGATAAAATCAACTAGATCAATGGAATCTATGTCCATGCCAGAAATTTTATCTTCAAAATCTAGGTTAGAAGTATCGATATCAAGATTTTCTTCTGCTAGTTTTAATAATTGTTCTCTAATCATTTAATTCTCCTTGTATTTTTTCTATTACATTCATATTTATATATTCCATAAGTCCTAAAAGGGCGTTTGAAATTGCTATATCGTTTGAATTGCCATGGGCCTTATATACATATGACTTTACCCCTAATAGAGGTACCCCACCAATGTTTTGTGAGCTAAATTTGCCCATTTCTTTTGATAAATCATTTTTTATAGCAATACCAGCAAGCTTAGTTTTAAAAGATTTATATAAAACATCTTTCATTTGGGCTTTAAATACACTTATAACTCCCTCAGCTGTCTTTACTGCAACATTACCTGCAAAACCATCTGCAACAATGACATTTACCTTGCCAGTAAAGAGGTCTCTTGCCTCAATATTACCAACAAAATTAAGGTCTGACTCACTTAAAATTTTATAGGCTTCCTTAGTAAGCTTGTTTCCTTTGTGACTTTCAAGCCCCACATTTAAAAGGCCAATCTTTGGGTTTTTGATATGGATGACGTTTTCCAAAAATACCTTACCCATGATAGCGAATTCTTCAAGGTAGGCTGGCTTACAATCCATATTAGCCCCTGAATCCATAAGGAGGGTTACTTCTCCTAGACTTGGGAGGGGTGCTGCTAGAGATGGTCTATCAATCCCATCTATCCTTTTTGATATGAAGATCCCACCTGCAAGAATAGCTCCAGTTGATCCTGCAGATAAAAGCCCGTCGTAGCCTTCTTCTTTTAGTTTATTGTAGGCTAAAACCAAAGATGAATCTTTTTTTCTTCTAATAGCCCTTACTGGTTCCTCATCATTTGATATATATTCGTCAGTATGGATTATTTCGTAGGTAGAAACTCTCCCATCTATTAATTTTTCTATTTCTTCTTCATTTCCTACAAATACAGGTATAAAGTCTTTCTTTTTCAAAGCAAGGACTGCCCCATCAACAAGGACCTTACTTCCCCCATCTGCACCAAATGTATCTATTAATATTTTCATAAAACTCCTCTTCTAATTTAATATATTATACTACAAGAAGTTAAATTTCCATAAAAAAAGAGCCTGTTGCTAGGCAACAAACTCTTTTAATAACTATTGTTCATCAATTACTGCTACGCCTTTGTATTCCCCACAGGATGGGCAAACTCTGTGTGGTAATTTCATTTCGTGGCAATTTGGACACTCAACATAGTTTGATCTGTTCAAAGTATAAGCTGAGGCTCTTCTTTTATTTTTTCTTGTTTTTGATGTTCTTCTTTTTGGTACTGCCATCTATGACACCTCCTCTTATCAGTTTTAGCAATCTTTTATATTATATAAGCTATTTTCTTTATTGTCAAGCTTCTACAAGAGATTTTGTGTCACGAGCTATCATTAATTCTTCGTTGGTAGCTATAACCATTACCTTGACTTTAGAATCATCAGTAGATATTACATGGCAACCACCACGTACATCATTCTTTTCTGGATCTATTTTGATACCAAATTGCTCAAAACCTTCCATGATGTCAGCTCTCATAGGAATAGAGTTTTCACCGATACCACCAGTAAATACTATAGCATCACATGTTCCAATTTCAGCCATATATCCTGCTATATATCTTTTAACTCTACTTACAAACATATCAAGGGCAATCTTTGCTCTTTCGTTTCCTTCTTTGGCTGCACTTTCTAGGTCTCTAAAGTCGCTAGATACGCCAGAAACACCAAGAACACCAGATTCTTTATTAAGAACATTTTCCATCTCTTCTGGGCTTAGGTTTTCTTTTCTCATTATATAAGTTACCGCTGAAGGGTCCATATCACCAGATCTTGTACCCATTACAAGACCTTCTAGTGGAGTAAGTCCCATAGATGTATCGTAAGATTCACCATTTTTAACTGCACAAATAGATGAACCGTTTCCTAGGTGGGCAGAAATCATGTTTAAATCTTTTACATCCTTGCCAAGAACTTCTGCTGTTTTATTAGTAATAAAGTTGTGGCTTGTACCGTGGAAGCCGTATTTTCTGATTGACTCTTTTTCGTAATATTTGTAGTCTACACCATATAGGTAGGTTTTTGCTGGCATAGTTTGGTGGAAGGCTGTATCAAAAACTGCTACGTTTTTAACATTTGGTAGAAGTTTTTCACAAGCTTCAAGACCCATTAGGTTAGCTGGATTGTGAAGTGGAGCAAATTTTTGGTATTCTACTATAGCATCTCTTACTTCTTTATCGATAAGAGCTGATTTTGTTATCTTTTCTCCACCATGAACAACTCTGTGACCTACAGCGTCAATTTCGTTAAGGTCTGCTATTACACCATTGTCCTTATCAACTAGGGCATCAAAAACATGGGATACTGCTTCTGTGTGATCTTTCATGTTCTCTTCTATAATATATTCGTCATCACCCTTTTCTTGGATAAGCTTAGATCCTTCGATACCGATTCTTTCCACAAGACCCTTTACCATTACTTCTTCATTATCCATATCAAATAATTGATATTTAAGTGATGATGAACCACAGTTAATTACTAATACTTTCATTTTTCCTCCATATATTTCTGATTTTCTATAATCATTATACCGTAAATGATTTTTTGGCAATGCTAATAAACTCTCTTATATACAATTTTAATCTTATTATTTTCATCTACTTTATAGGTTAAAATTGCATGGCTTTCTGTACCCTTATACTTAGCTCTTACATTTATTGCCTTCGCTCCTTTTGCCTCTTCAACACCGTTATTAGGGATACCGTTAGATATATCAATTTCTGACTTATGATTGAAGTGCCTTAAAATATCTCCGCTTTGTATTTCATTGCCATTATTTTTCTCTTCTATAATCATATTTAATACCGACTCAGCTTCATAAAGGGCAATTTTTTTATTATACAGACTTTCACTAATATCATAATTTGTATCATTTTCCTTGTAAATGAAAGTAATGGTTAGGCCAAAAACAAGGAGAATCAAAAGGACATATATGCTAACAAAAGCCTTTTTCATAACTTATCTCCCACATAAACAGCACTTTCAAAGGTATAAGTACCGTTTTTACTCTTTATCCTTATATCAATTATTTCTTCATTTAGGTTATAGAAAAGATCTAAGTCCCCGCACTCACATATTTTGTTTGATGTGCCTTTAGAATCTTTATGAACACTTGATCTTTTTATATACAAAAATCCATCTTTTGAATAAAAATAGAAACTTGAAATATCTTTACCATCTACCATAATATAACCAGTGAAATTTGAATTTTCGTGATTGTCTATTTCTATCTTATGACTTCTTCGAATGGTAGTATCTATATAAGCCATAGCTGTGTAGGCTTCTTTGTATTCTTTTTCATCTCTATAAGACTTATTTAAAATATTGATGTTTAAAGAAAACAAATTTGATAGTATCAACGCCAAAAAAGAAATAATAGCAAGGCTTATAACAAGCTCAATTAAACTAAAACCCTTCTTCATTACAGGCCTCTATTAATTCAAAACTCTGTCCTTCAAAACTCGCCCTAATTTTTTTATAATTAGCAGTAAGAACTTGGTTTTCGTATTTTTCAACACTTATTTCAACGTTTTTGCCATTTATTTCCTTATTTTCTCTATGACCAATTGGTTTATTCCTGCTAGTTTCGATAGCTTTTTCAAGGATAAATGAAGTATATGGAATGTCTTTTATTTTTCTTGAATTTTCGAGATTACTAGTAACAGCTGGGATCAAAAACAAAGTAATAAGACTTAGTAAAAGGATTGCAATCAAAACTTCTATTAGGCTAAAGGCCTTCCTTGTTTTTCTCTTCAAGATAACCTCCTACTGCATATATAGTAAAATACCATCTTACTTCGGAATCTTTTTTTGAAACAAAAACTAAATTATATGCTTCCTTTTCGTTTTTCGTATTAACTGAACCATTAGGTTTAAACGTAATTTCTTCTGTATTTAAAGATTTAATATGATGTAATTCTCGAACTTTTTCTATATTTCCCCTTGTTATGTAATAGTCATCAATAAAGGTCATGTGATTTTCAGACCCCGTTGAAAGAGATAGATCCCTTAGGTAGGAATAATCATCTACAAAGGTTTGAATTTCATTTCTTGCTCCTATCTTATCAACTACATTAAATCTTAAAATAGCAATCGCGCTTCCAATTGATATTATTCCTAAAACTATTATTAATTCTATAAGGGTAAAGGCAGATTTTTTCATAGGTAATCCTTAAAAACTAAAATTAAGAAAAAGGCAAGAGAAATAGCTGGACAAAAGGCTATGGCTCCTTTTAGCGACCTTTGACCAATGGCTTTTATAATAGCGAAAAAAGCACCTAACCAAATTGAAAATAAGATCAATTTTAAAATTAGATAATTTTCTAAAAAGCAAAATAATCCCAGGTAAAAAAATAAATCACCATCGCCAAGTCCTCCTTTAGATACGAAACGAACCATAAGAAAAATCATACTAAAAATAAAACAAATAAGTAAAAATCTTAAGTCTATTTTAAAGAAAACTAGCCTATAGGAAAATCCTAAAAGTAAGAGCACCTTAAGGTCCCTATCATATATTTCTAAAAATTTATAATCCGTAAAGGAGATTAGGAGAGATAATAATAGGGAAGCTGCGAGAAAAATTCCTGCTAGGTTGTTATAGTACTTAAAAATAAAAACAAAGATAAGGCCAGCTATTATTTCTAAAAAGACCCTATCTATTGAAATCTTTGCCCCACAACACCTGGCCCTTCCCCTTAAAAATATGAAGGAAAAGACGGGGACAAGATCTTTTTTGAGGATCTTCTTGCCACAAGAATCACAAAAACTCGGAGGGGATATAATCGATATCCCCTCTTCGCGCCTATAAACTAGGGCTGATATAAAAGAGCCAAAGGATGCTCCTAGCATGAATATTAAAAAACAAATTAATATAAGATATATTTTAAATTCCATCTTACTTTTATTATTCAGAGCCTGAGTTTTCTTCAGGTGATTTTATTTTATTAATAGGATCAGTATTTTCATCTGGCTTTACTGTAAGCACACCACCCTTATACTCAACAATGTAATTATCAATATTTTGAAACTTTAATCCACTAGGAATTTCTGGCCATTTCTCTACATAGTTTTCATAATCATTATTAGTATCTGTTTCTTTACTTGAGTCTTGACTTTTCTTTTCCCATTTAAAATCCTTATCCTCTTCCAAAATCTTCATCTTAGCTGCAGACTTTAACATTTCTACATTGGCTATATGGGCAGTTTCTGCAGCCTTTATCCTAGATTTGTTGTATCTAGGAATGGCTATTGCTGCCAAAATTCCCATTATGGCTATTACTATTATTAGTTCAACTAGGGTAAAGGCTTGTCTTTTCTTTTTATTTTTCATATCAAACTCCACTTATTCCATTTATAGAATCAAACATCGGTATGGATACCGAAAATACAACAAAAGCAACAAAGAGACCCATTATTATAATCAAAACGGGTTCAGCCAGGCCAGTTAGTTTTTTTATCTTAAATATGTACTCATTGGCAAAGTAGTCGTTAGCATTTTTCATACTTTCATCAAGACTTGCAGTCTCTTCTCCAATTTCAACCATAGATATCAAAAGCGGAGAAAAAAGTCCTGCTTTTTTAAAAGCACCTCCCAAATTTTCACCCTTATTTATATCTTCTTTTATAGCAAGAAGTCTTTCTTTTACATAAGTGTTTTTAAAAGAATCTGCCATTATATCAAAGGAGTTTATTGTATCTATATCTCCCCTCCTTAGGATATAATAAATCGAAGTTAGCTGATATTCTACCCTTAGCCTGTTTATCCCCCTAAGGGGTCTAAGGTTAAAGATAAACTTATCTATGGCGACTTTTTTCTTATAGTCAGTCCTTAAAAATAAATATATAAGGACAAGCAAGATAAGACTTAAGAAAATCAAGCTATAAAAAGATGAAATAAACCTAGATACAGCTAATAAAACCCTGGTAGCTAGGGGTAGGCTCATTTGAGAACTTTCAAAAATCTCTATAAAACTTGGCATAACAAAGTTAATAATAGCAATAATTACCAGGATGCTTACTATAAATACCAAGATTGGATAGGTCATAGCCTGCCTAACTATAGACTTGTTTTTGCTTTCCTCAAAGATAAACTCAGATAAGTCTTTTAAAATTTTGCCCAGGGATCCAGTTTTCATCCCTGTTTTTATAAAGGCTAGGACTAGGGGTGAAAAATAAGCTCTTGCTAGATAAAAAGACTCATAGGGATCAAGACCTTTTTTAAGTCCCTCGCTTACAAGGCTTATAGCCCTTACTACTTTCTTATCTGCTCCCTGTTCTTTTATTATATTTAGACTTTTATACAAACTTATGCCTGAATTTAAAAGTAGGGATAATTCATTTAGAAACAAGGACATAGCCCTAGAATCTATTTTCTTAGGTCCTATGTCCTTGTTTAAAATACTAACTATCCTCTTATAAGATTTCTTATTCAATTAAACATTCATTAATTCATTGTTTTTCTTATCAGCTAGGTCTTCAACTGATTTAATAAACTTATCTGTTATTTTTTGAAGTTCATCTTCTAGTGTATACCTATCGTCTTCAGTTATATCGCCTGATTTTTCTGACTTTTTAACTTCATCCATATAGTCACGTCTTACATTTCTTATAACTATCTTAGCATCTTCTGCATAGGTATTTACTTCTTTGGTGTATTCTTTTCTTCTCTCTTCTGTAAGGGCTGGGAATGGCAGTCTAATAACTTCACCATCATTGCCTGGTGTGATACCAATATTTGACTTAAGTATAGCTTTTTCAATTGGCTTGATATTATTTTTATCCCATGGTTTAATTATAAGAAGCCTTGCCTCAGGAATAGAGATAGTAGCAGCTTGGTTGATTGGTGTTTCTGTTCCGTAGTAGGAGAAGGTGATACCATCAAGTATTGCTTCTGTTGCTCTTCCTGCCTTGATTGTAGATATTCTTCTTTCAAAAGAAGCTACTGCTTTTTCCATTCCTGCCTTTGTGTCTTTTTGAATTTGTTCATATAGCATTTTAAAAACTCTCCTTTACTCTTGTGCCAAGATTTTCATTCTCAAATACTCTTACCATATTTGCTGGGTCATCTATTCCAAAAACTATAAGTGGCATGTCATTATCCATGCAAAGTGATGTGGCTGTTGTGTCCATAATTTTAAGCTCTTTTTGTAGGATTTCTTTATAGGTAAGCTTATCAAATTTCTTTGCGTCATCATAGACGTTTGGATCCTTATCGTAGATTCCATCTGTACCTGTCTTACCTAATAAAATTACATCGGCTCCTATCTCAAGAGCCCTTAGGCTTGCTGTAGTATCTGTTGAAAAATATGGAAGTCCAGTTCCTGCTGAAAAGATAACTACCCTTCCTTTTTCAAGGTGCCTTACAGCCCTGCGTCTGATATATGGCTCTGCTACTTCAGTCATAGATATAGCTGTCATAAGCCTTGTATCAAGGCCAATCTCTTCTAGGGTACCTTGGACTCTAAGTCCATTCATAACAGTACCTAGCATACCTATATTATCAGAGCTTGCCCTATCTATATTGGTGCCGCTCCTACCTCTCCAGAAATTGCCCCCACCTACAACGATGGCAACTTCTATACCTTTTTCTACTAAAACTTTAATATTTTCACATATTTTGTTAATCATTTCATCATCAAAACCAAAACCAGTTTTGCCAGCTAGAGCTTCACCGCTTAGTTTTAATATAACTCTTTTAATATCCTGCAAAATATTCCTCCTACTTATTACTAATTATAACCTATAAATGATAACATTTGCAAGTCTTTATATTTTTTAAATTTAGCAAATCTTAAAATCAAAATGATCCGCCCATCCACTTGCCCTGTTTATAAATAAGGTGAGCAATTATACTTATAATGACATTTGATATGGACATAGAAAGCCAGATACCAGTAGCCCCAAAGCTTGTCAGATATTTAAAGAAAAATAAAAGTGGTATTCTTATCCCCCATAGTCTTAAAACATCTATAAACATAGAGTATTTGGAATTGCCCGAACCTTGGAAGAGTCCTTGGTAGATAAAAAACATATTTAAATTAGCAAGGGTAATAAGGGTATAAGTGGTATAGGTCTCAGCTTCTCTCATCAAAGTTGAATCAAGGGGTGCATCTATGAAAAACCTAAGGATTTGATACCTATAGATAAAGCTTATTATAGCAATCATAATTGACATAATGACAATTATGATAGATGCCTTTTTAAAAGTCTCCTTAACTCTCTTAATATTACCACTGCCTATATTTTGCCCAATAATACTTGTTATGGCTGAGCCAATGCCACCTGGTGGGATATTTAATAAGCCAGTTATCCTGTTAACCATACCGTAGGCTGCGACTGTATCGGTACCATAGGATTGGATGAAGGAATTTAAGATAATAAACCCTACAGCAGCTCCCATTTGCCCGATGACAGAAGGGGTGGCTATGGTATAGATTTTCTTTACTATATTCCTCTCCCATTTTATGTAAAAAAGTGAAGCATAATTTAATTTTATCAATTCTTTATTAATCCTTAGGTGGATAAAGCCTAAGAGGCACATCAAGGCTTGGGTTAAAACTGTAGCAAGGGCTGCTCCCATTACCCCAAGGCCTAGACCCTTAAAGCCAAAAATTGGAACTACATCAAAAATAAATAAGGGGTTTAAAACCATATTTAGGATTACACAAGTAGTACTTATGATAGTTGGGATGGTATTTTTGCCCTGGGCTTGAAAAACTGCTGCATAAACAAAATATAAAAATATAAAAGGTATGCCGAAATACGAATATTTTAGATATTCAACAGAAAATATATGTAAATTACCACTAGCTCCCATAAGGCTTACTATGGATTCTGCTGTAAAGTAGCCTACAACCATAAAGACCAGAGAAAATAAAAATGAAATATTGATAATCGTATCGTTATACTTCTGAGCAAGCTTAATATCCCCCATGCCTATTAATTGGGATATAAGGGAAATAGCTGCAATTGAAAGGCCTATACCTATAGAATTAAACAAAAAAATAACAGGCCAGGTAAAGGAAGTAGCTGCAAACTCTGCAGTACCAAGTTTTCCAAGCCAAAAGGCGTCAGCCAAGGAATAAAGTTGTTGGATAAAATTATTTAGTATTATTGGTATGGAAATAACTGCTATGGCCTTATAGATATTTCCGTGTAAAATTAACTCTCTACGGTCTTTTCTCATAATAACTCCTTGGTAAAATCTTATACTTATTATACCATATTTTTTTATAAAATAGTAGATAGTAATAACCACCATTCTATAAATCTTAAATATAAAAAACCGGCTAACTTAAGCTTTTAGCGCGTAAGTTTTGCCGGTTTTATATCTTACTTATTTAAGATGTAATTATGCATAAGAGGACCTGAGCCCTTACCAAGGTCAAGACCTGCTCTTAAGGCTTCTGTAAGATAAGTTTTAGCATGAGCTATAGCCTCATCTAGGTCAAGGCCCTTAGCTAGGTTACTTGCTATGGCACTTGATAGGGTACAGCCTGTACCGTGGGTGTTTGGATTATCGATCCTATCTGACCTAAACCATTTGAATTTTCCGTCCCTATACAAAAGGTCATTGGCATCGTTAATCTTGTGTCCTCCCTTAAGTAGAACTGCACAATCATACTTATCTCCTATCATTTCGGCTGCCTTTTGCATATCATCTTCACTTTTTATTTCCATACCAGCAAGAATTTCTCCTTCTGGTATATTTGGAGTAATCACATCTGCTAGAGGGATCAACCTATTTATTAGGCTATCCATAGCCTCTTCCTTTAAAAGCTTTGCTCCAGATGTTGCTACCATAACAGGGTCAAGGACTATATTTTTAGCCTGGTATTTTTCTAAAGACTCAGCTATGGCCTCTACTATTTCTGGAGAAGAAACCATACCAATTTTAATTGCGTCTGGGTAAATATCTGTAAAAACAGCGTCCATTTGATCAACAATAAATTCTGGGCTTACATCAAGGATAGCTGTAACTCCTTGGGTATTTTGAGCTGTAAGGGCAGTTATTACGCTCATGGCATAGACCCCGTTTAGAGTCATTGCCTTAAGGTCTGCCTGGATACCAGCTCCACCTGATGAATCTGATCCTGCAATAGTTAAACAAGTTTTCATAATTTTCTCCTTTATTAATTATAAATTTCTCTTACAAATTTACTATCCTTAAGCCTTGCTAAAATTATAGAGGCTATGATAGTACCACCAGCTGTTGATATAAAAAACGGAAGTATATAGGTATAGATAGCTATATTCGCCGCAGATTTACCCATTAGTAAGATTGCTACTGGGTAAGCAGCAAGTCCTCCCAAAATAGAGGTGCCAAAAACTTCTCCAAGACCAGTTAAGGCTAAATTCTTAGTCTTTTTATAAATAAGACCACATAAGAGGGCCCCAAACATAGAACCTGAAAAGGCCATAAGGCTACCAAGACCCAAGATATTTCTCAAAAGTGATGAAAAAAATGCAATCACTAACCCATAAAAGGGTCCCAGGGTTACTGCTGCAAACATATTTACAATATGCTGGACAGGAGCACACCTAGAAAAAAACACTGGAAATGAAAAGGTAGAACCCACTACAGCTATGGCTATTAAAAACGATGCTAGAACAAATTTTTTAAGTCTTATATCTTTCATAAATCTCCTTTAAAATTAAAATAAAAAAAGCTAACCTTAAGGTTAGCAAAATAAAAAAAGACTCCTTACGCCGGCATTATCCGTATCAAGTAAAGGGTCGAAGTCAAAACTTCCTCTCAGCTATATGCTCCCCTGTTAAATCTATTTTATGGTAAAAAAAGTTAGTGTCAAATAATTATTAATTGAATTGTATTTACTGCTTTAAAAAATAGGTAAAATAAAATTATTTAAAAAAGTGAAATCCAGCCAGGTTTTCAAAATAAATCCTAAACAATTATGTTGGTAACTGGTTGGTAACAATATTCCTTAGAT
>NZ_CALGYW010000023.1 GCF_937934665.1 uncultured Anaerococcus sp. | reverse complement strand
CTTGAATATGGGTGATAATAATTGATATAAGGTTAAACTGCCAAAAACATTTATTGAAAATACTTTATCAATAAGATTAAAAAACTTTTCCATATATTTAATGCTCCTTGGCTATATATTATGATATTTTAAGGTAAAATTCAAGTATTATTGAAAAAAACCTCAGAGTTTACTCCAAGGTTTTTATCACTGACCTAGTTTATAGAATCAATTATTTTTTCCATATGTTTAATTATTGCATCTTTCTTCTCTATTGCCTTATCCATTGAATCAGAAATTGCATTTACATATATTTTTATCTTAGGTTCTGTGCCTGATGGTCTTAAAGTTACCCAAGATTCATCATCAAAGTAATATTTTAATACATTTGATTTTGGAAGTCCTGTTTCATCATTTTGATAATCTATAACTTTTTCTACTTTTTCACCATTAATTTCTTTTATAGGATTGGCCCTAACTTCAGTCATAATTCTTCCAATTCTCTCTTGGCCATCAACACCTTCTAAGACTATTGATACCACCTCATTAGAATAATATCCGTGTTCTGAGTAAATATCCTCTATAACATCTATTAAGCTCTTACCCTTAGCCTTATAGTAAGCAGCCATTTCTGTTATCATCATGGCGGCATTTACTGAATCTTTATCTCTTACAAAGTCCTTGTAATTGTATCCTATAGACTCTTCAAATCCAAATACAAATTTTCCTGAATTCTCTCTTTCTAGTTCATTTGCCTTATCATAGATATTTTTAAAGCCTGTTAGTACATCAAATTTTTGTACTCCATATTTTTCAGCAATTGGAGCTATTAAATCAGTTGTAACTATTGATTTTACTACCGCAGGATTTTCTGGTAGCTCTCCATTTTCCTTAAGAGCTGATAAGATATATTGGGTTAAAAGTGTACCGATTAAGTTACCTGTTAAGAATTTATATTCTCCATCCTTATCCTTAACTTCTACTGCACACCTATCAGCATCAGGATCTGTTGCTAAGAGCAAGTCTGCTCCAACTTTCTTTCCTAGTTCTTCTGAATATTTAAAAGCCTTAGGATCTTCTGGGTTAGGATATCCAACAGTTGTAAAGTCAGGATCAGGATTTTCTTGCTCTTTAACTACGTGGATATTTGAAAATCCTCTTTCTTTTAGGATTCTTCTTACAAGTTTGTTGCCTGTACCATTTAGTGGTGAATAGACTATACAGATATCTTTGTCTATTCCCTCATCATTTATAGTACAATCTTTAACTAAAGAGATGTATTTTTCTATAACTTCATCTGGAACATACTCAATAATCCCATCCTTCAGACCTTCTTCAAAGTCTATTCTAGGAATTTCAAAAAAGTCTTGGTGGTCTCCTATATAGGATAAAATCTTGTTTGCAGTTTCATCCATAATTTGACTACCCTCTTCATTATAGGCTTTATAACCATTATATTCTCTTGGGTTATGAGATGCTGTTACCATTACACCTGCCACACAGCCTAACTCACGAATGGTAAATGAGCAAACTGGAGTTGGTTCAATATCCTTGTGAATATAAACCTTTATACCATTAGCAGCAAATACTTCTGCTGTGATTTTAGAAAATTCTAAAGATTTATGTCTTACATCATAGGCGATAGCTACTCCGCGATCCTTAGCTTCTTGACCACCTTCAGCTATTGTATCTGCAAAACCTTGGGTAGCTTGGGCAACCATATATTTATTCATTCTATTAGTACCAGCACCTAGTTTTCCCCTAAGACCAGCTGTTCCAAACTTCAAAGATTGGTAAAACCTATCTTTTATTTCTTCTTCATTATCCTTGATAGATTCTAGTTCTTTTCTAGTTTCTTCATCAAACCTATCATCTTCATACCAAGTTTCAAAATTTTTCTTATAGTCCATGCTTATCTCCTATTTTATATACATTTATCGACAAAGGTTCAATACTAATGCCGTGACTTATGTCTACGCTTATATTATTCTTACCCTCTTTATCAAAAATCTTCTCAATCTTATTAAAATTATTACTACCTATATACTTTTCTAAAACATTATCGCTAATTGTCATTTCGCTATGATTAACGTTTATAAAAACCAAGTATTCTTTATCTAAAATATAACCTACAAGACTTGCGTCAAGTTCCTCTATAAATTTTAGCTTTTTTTCAATATCTTTTTTACTAGTATATTTTAAGGCATCTATTGATTTTCTTAAAAGTATAAGTTCTCTTGTATATGCAAAAAATTCTGGATTATTTTTCTTATCCTGCCATGTAAGTGCATTTATAGATAAAGGCAAATTATAAGAGTTAGGTTCATTTTTTTTGCTATGGTTAAATTCATTACCTTCATAAATAAAGGGCTTACCAAAAGATAGCATTATAATACCTAGCGCAAGTTTCACATAGGAATCTATATTTTCTGTATTTTCTAGTGATATTTGAAGCTTATCATAAATTATTAAATTATCATGACAATTAAAATAATTTATTGTCTCACTTGCATCATCAGCAAATCCTACTCCATCACCATAATCAATAGATCCGCGTATCCCCGTTTCTATAGCGCCCTTATTGCTTAAAATTCCCTGGATATATCCCTTACCGTAAGAGTTTACATCACCCTTTATAGCATCTCTAAAATCATCATTAAAGACACCAAAACCATTTGATTTTTGTCTCCCCTTCCATATTTGTTGTTCAGAAGATAAAGGCGATGATAAAGCCATCCAGGGCTCACCATAGATAATAATATTAGGATTTATCTTCTTTAATTCTTTTATGGCAAGCTTCATAGTATCTAGGTCAATAAGAGCCATTAAGTCAAACCTAAACCCGTCTATTTTGTATTCCTTGACCCAATGAACTAGAGAATCGATTATTAGTTTTCTTACAAAGGGCTTTTCACTTGCTAGCTCATTTCCACAACCTGATCCATTTGAAAAATTATTATCTGGATTAGTTCTATGGTAGTATTTAGGAGCAAGGGTATTGAGGTTTGAATCTAGAGTTTTAAAGGTGTGGTTATATACCACATCCATTATTACTCCTATCCCCCTATCATGAAAAGCCTTTATCATTTCCTTGGCTTCTCTAACTCTTGATTTGGGGTCAAAAGGATTTGTAGAATAAGACCCTTCCGGTGCAAAATATAACTCAGGGTCGTAGCCCCAGTTATAATTGTCATCACTGAAAAATCTTTCACTATCTTCATCAACGCTTATAAAATCATAGATGGGTAAAAGTTGAACGTGGGTAACACCAAGCTCTTTAATGTTATCAAGGCCAGTTTTTACGTCCTTGTAACAAGTTCCTGCTTCAGCTAGCCCCAAAAACTTACCCCTATTAAATACTCCACTTGACTCATCTGCAGTATAATTTTTTACACTAAGCTCATAAATTATCGCTTCATTTTCCTTGATATTAGGACTTTTGCTATCTTTAAATCCCTCCGGATTAGTATCATCAAGGTCAATAACTGCAGAATACATCGAATTAATTGACGCAGAATACGAATAAGGATCGGTAACTTCATACTTATCTTCTACTATATAATTATAAAAAAATCCGTCATAGTCTCCTTGTAGAACGGTTATAAAAATTCCCATCTCATCTTTAGTCATTGGGTAGGTAGACCTTCTAGCTTTCTTATAATCATCAGTTATAACTAAATCAATTTTTTCTCTATTTGGAGCATAAACTCTAAATGTAGTTTCATTTTTACTATAAATTGCTCCCAATCTTATATTTTTAACTTCTTTATAGGTAATATTTTTATCTAGGTTCATTATCTCTATTAATCACTTCATCCAATCTAAAATTATTTGCCCATAATATATTTTCAATCTGTTTATTAGTCCATTTAGATAAGTCTAAATAATCTCTTTCAATAATATCTCTCTTCCTAATTAGGGATTCTAAATCATAGAACACCTTAAAAGAATCGTTATACATCAAAAGTTGATCGTAAATAGTCTTAAAGGTATATGGAAAATTATCGTAGGATTCATTTAGTAAATTATCTATAGTGAATTTAACCACTTCGCTATTATAATAAAATTCATTAGCGTCATAAGAATTTTCTCTATCTAATTTTTGTACAGTTTTAAAATCAGCACCAAAAGTATAGAATGAATTCTTATCTTTTAAATTATCTACAATACCGCCCTTACTAGAAAGGATATTTCCCATATTAAAGATAGAATTTAGGATGTGGAAATTTTGGTTATCTAAGGTTGGTAGGGTTAAATTAGAATAAATATCTACCGCAGGTAGGATTTCCTTTATTTTTTCTACATCCAAGTCTTCAATAAATACAATTTTTATTTTTTCTCTAATAAATTTATCCTTATCAATCATCTTTTTGAGGGCGAGGATAAATTTAATAGTTTCCTTGGCCATGAAGTAACCTTCATTTGCCTTACCTGAAAATATATAAGTTGTAGGCGTAAGCTTAAGATTGCTGTTATATTTTAGCATATAATACTTATACGCTATAGCCAGGCCATTTAAAATTTGTCTCTTACTTTCATGCATAATTGATAATTGAATATCAAAAATGGAGTAAGGATTTATAACTTCTCCTAGCCTTGCATTGACAATCTTAGCAAGCTTTCTCTTATTATTGTACTTGACTTTTTCTAAATCATTAGCAAAATCTACATTATTTTTAATTTTTTTGAATTTACCTATATTTTTATTTGAAAAAGAACTTATTCCATAATTCTTTAAAAGCTTGGTGAGTTCAGTGTTGGCTGACTCGGTATAAAGAATCCTATCTGTACCATAATTAATAAAAGAATGATTGATATCATTTTTCCTGTCTTCTGAAATTATTTTTGATAGATAATTATAGTCTCCTGAAAGATATTTATTAATATTCCTAAAAGATACCTTGCCATTTTTTACAAGGCTCATCTCCTTAGACGAAACTTGAAGTTTTTTCTGAATTTCGATTATAGCATTCATTATTTCTGGATTTACTCTTCTTATCATTTCTATATCATAGTCTTCAACGCTATCATCTGTAATAGAAAAGGCTACATGATCAAAAACCGACCTAGATATTTTAATCGCTTCATCAAGTTCGTAATCATAAACTTTAGATAAAATCCTAATAAATTCTATCTGAGCAAGGCTTGGATGAATATCGTGTGAAAAAATCTTGATATTTTTTTCTAAGTCTTTTAGGTTGCCGTGTCTTTTATTGTATCTTCTAAATATATCTCTAACAGCAGATACAGAATAAAAATATTCTTGTTTCAACCTAAAAATTTTGCCCTCATAGGTAGAGTCATCAATATATAAAAATTTATTTATAGAGCTTATATTTATATATTCATCATAGGCTTTTAGAAAATCTCCCCTAGAGAAATCTTCTATATTTATTGGGTTTATAACTTCAGACTTAAAAAGTCTAAGTGTATTAACAAAGCTCGCATCATCACTTAAAATCGGCATGTCATAAGCAATCGACTTATTTTTCCTACCATCAATTTCAAGTTGGTAAGAAAAAGCTTTTTTATGCTCCCAGTTAGAGCCTTGCTCTAACCAAAAGTCAGAGTATTCAACTTGTCTACCATCAACGATTTTTTGCTTTAAGTTACCATTTTCATACCTTAAAGCATAGGCAACAGCTCTCTTTTTTTGGTTAGCAAGTTCGTTTATTAGTGCTGATGATCCTATACCGATATCACCCACCCCAAGATCTGCTTCTTTCTCACAAGCAAGCACATCATCAAGGTTAAACCCTAATTCATCGAGGGCTTTTGATATCTCATCTTTTATCTTAAGTCTATGGATATTTCTGTTTATAAACTTGCCAGGTAGGTATTCAAAAGATAGAATATAATAATCTTTATCATCAGCTAAATCCTTAGACTTAACCCAAGTTTTTCCAATAATTTCCATTAAATACCTACATAGGCAGTCATAAACTTCATTTATTCTTGCATTTTGTGTATTTTTAGCATAAAAAGAATACAAAAAACTTTGTATTCTTTTTACGATAAAATTTTTATCTGTCTTCATATTTTACTAAACTTTAATTTTCTCATACATTTCTAGGTACTTCTCAGATGATTTTTCCCAGTCATTTTTTTGTTTCATTGCATTTTCTATTAATTGTCTATGGACATCTTTTTTATTTGCGTAAACATCTATGGCATTTTTAGCTGCAAATAAAAGTTCGTGGGCATTTATATTAGCAAAAGAATACCCTGTACCCTCTCCTGTATACTCGTTGTAAGGTATAACAGTATCTTTAAGGCCACCTGCTTCTCTAACTATTGGTAGTGAACCATAACGCATAGCTATAAGTTGGCTTATACCACATGGTTCTGAAATAGATGGCATCAAATAAAAGTCAGATCCTGCATATATGTCATGGGATTCTTTATCATTATAATAAATCCTTGCTGCAACCTTATCAGGATACTTCCATTCAAAATATTTAAACATTTCTTCATAGGTATAATCGCCAGTGCCCAAGACTACTAGTTGGATATCTTCTTGTAATAACTCCTCAAGTATATACCTAACTAGATCCATACCTTTCATCTCATTTAGTCTAGACACAATACCAAATACTGGTACGTCGTCTCTTTGAGGTAGGTTATAAAGTTTTTGTAATTCTTTTTTATTAACATACTTATCATCTATTGAATCTAGTCCATAGTTTTGAGCTAGGTTTTTATCAGTGTTTGGATCCCAAACCTCATAGTCTATTCCGTTTACGATACCATCAAGCTTATAGTTATATTGTCTAATAACTCCATCTAATCCCTCACCATAGAAAGGATATTGGATTTCTCTAGCATAGTTTTCAGAAACAGTATTGACATGAGTGGCGTGAATAATGCCACCTTTCATAAAGTTTATAGCATCAAAATATTTTAGGTCATTTTCATTAAAATATCTTCCATCTAGTCCTGCAAGGGCCATATAGTCAGAGTTGAAAACACCTTGGTATTTTAGGTTATGGATAGTAAATAAAGTTCTTATATCTTCATAGAAACTATCCCCTTGCCTAAAGTCATTTACAAAAACATTTACCATAGCAGTATGCCAGTCATTTGAATGAATAATGTCCGGTTTGAAGTTTATTTCTTTTGGTAGGAGAGTACAAGCCTTAGAATAGAAAATATATCTTTCTGCATCATCATCAAATCCATAAAGGCCATCTCTATCAAAGTATTCCATATTATCTATAAAATAATAAGTAACCCCATCCCATTCTAATTGATACACTCCTGCATATTGGTGTTTCCAATCAAGGTCTACGTAAAATTCTGTTACCTTTTCCATCTTTTCACGGTAAGATCCATCTATGCCTTTATGTAAAGGCATAACAACCCTAATATCCACACCTTTTTTCTTTAGTTCTTTTGGAAGGGCTCCAGCAACATCTGCAAGCCCCCCTGTTTTTATGAATGGTACTGATTCACTTGTTAGAAAAAGTATATTCATTAATAGCTCCTTTGATCTAATAATTCGTTTTTACTTGTTACGTATGGGTTTGCCCTATTACCAAATAATCTTACATCATGTCCAACTTCTGTACCCTTATCTGTAATAACAAAGTTTAAGATAGCGCCGTCGCCTATAACAGAATCTTGGAAGATTATTGAGTTTCTAATAATTGCACCCTTACCAATCTTAGCTCCCCTAAAGATTATTGAATTTTCAACCTCTCCTTCAATAATACCACCATTTGCTATTAGGGAATTTTTAACCCTGGCATTATTGGTATAGGAAGTTGATGGTTCATCCTTAGATTTTGTATAAACTAATCCATCTTCATAGAAAAGCTTATCGAATGTTTCTTGGTTTAGAAGTCTCATATTTACTTCATAGAAGGAGTTAACATCTTTGATTATCTCAAATTCTTTATCTTGCCTATAAAAATCAACATTCAATTTACCTGGATAAGCAAAAATAGCTGATAGTAAATAATTTGAAACATTAGCTTGCATGGCGTGTCTTAATACGTTTAGGAAGGACTCTTTTTTCATAATTAGAGAACCTAAAAACAGGTCTATATTGTCTGTTATACCAAGGTTTAGTCCTACACCTACAGGCTTTCCTTCTTCGTTAGAATTAATTATAGATTGGTTTAAATATTCTCCATCCTTATCCACAGTTTTATTTGATAGTATTAAGCAATCTAAATCTTCTTCTTTCATTTTTTCCATTGCATCACCAATGTCTTCTTTTATTATATACATTGGATTTTTGATATAAACATAATCAAAATCATGTTCTTGGAAATAAACTATAGTATCATAGTAGGTCTCAACTTCATTTCTAATTTCCTTATTAGCAAGACCCATAGGGTTAATCATAAGGCCGCCGTTTCTTCTATTTAATTCCCAGCTTTTACCATTACCAACATGGTCAAGAGTTGAACGAAGCTTACTTCCAGCATAAAGGATGACCCTATTTATATCATAATTAGCTAGGTTTGATAATGCAAAATCTATAACTCTATACCTACCAGCGAATGGTAACATATAATCTGGCCTGACCTCACATAGGGATCCATAATTAGATTCATTAAAATCAGGACTGTATACTAATGCGACAATTCTTTCCATCCTATTCCTCCTCTACACCTTCGTTGCTGACTAAATAAACTTTTTCGTCATTTTCTTTACCTATATCTTCAGTTAATTCCATATTTTCTGCAACAACTGCATTGTAGATTTTAACTCCAGATTTAACTTTTACACCATTTAATAAAACAGAATTATAAACTTCAGCACCTTCTTCTATCATAACTTCAGAAAAAAGAACGGAATGATTAACCTTACCGTTTATTACACAAGCTTCATTTACAAGAGTATCTGTTAACTCAGCCTTCTTTCCTACTCTGTGAGGAGGTAGGTTTAGTGATTTGGTATATATTCTCCAATTATCGTCATAAATTCTAAGCTCATTGTCAGGGTCAATAAGATCTAGGTTTGCTTGCCAGAAACTTCTAACAGTTCCAACATCTTTCCAATATCCATCAAATTTATAAACATAAAGTGGTGAACCATTCTCTAGCATTTTTGGAATGATATCATGACCAAAATCATTTGTAGATTCTTTATTTTCATAATCCTCAATTAGTTCTTTTCTTAGAACTTTCCAGTTGAAAATATATATACCCATAGAAGCAAGGTTTGATTTTGGATTTTCTGGTTTTTCCTCAAACTCAATAATCTTTCCATCTTCATCAGTATTCATAATACCAAAACGGCTTGCTTCATCCCAATCCACTTCCATAACAGCTATAGTACAATCTGCTCCCTTTTGTTTGTGTACATCAAGAAGCTCTCTATAGTCCATCTTATAGATATGGTCACCTGATAGAATAAGAACGTATTCAGGATTTACTTCATCCAAATAATTTATATTTTCATAAATGGCAGAAGCAGTACCCTCAAACCATCTACCACCTTCTTCAGTATAATAAGGTGTAAGAATTCTAAGACCACCAAAATTTCTATCGTAGTCCCAAGCAGCACCTATACCTAAATGTTCGTTAAGAAGTTGAGGTTTGTATTGAGTTAAAACTCCTATGTACTTAATTTCACTATTAGTTGAATTACTTAATGCAAAATCTATAATACGATATTTCCCTCCAAATGGAACTACCGGTTTAGCCATTTCTCTTGTCAGCGCTTTAAGCCTGGAACCTTGTCCACCTGCTAAAAGCATTGCTGCAGTATTATTAGCGTTTCTCATAAGCCCTCCTGTTTTATGAATAATTATTGTCTTAATATATATACCCAATAAAGTAAATTATATTCTAGAAAACCTTTTCTTATTTATATTTTATCATATAGATTACGATTTTGACAAGACTAATATTATCAGTATAATATAAATTACATGGGGATGCCTAGGTTTCGACGTGATTGAAGAGGCTCTGGCTGCAAGTCGTATATCAAAACGTAAATTGATAAATAAATATAAACGCAAACGAAAATAGCGAAGCAAACTTCGCACTAGCTGCCTAGTAATAGGCTAGCAATGAATATTAGGTCCGTCGCAGACTTAATATTTGTTTTATAATTTCGCGACAACCGATATGGCAAAGCTTTGAACCATATTGTGTATTATGAAGCTAGCATAAAAACTTTTTGTAAGTTTTTGATTTTTTGTGCGAATCTTTAAAACTTAATAAACTTGTAGATGCCTTTGGTGATGCTTTCACGGACAAGGGTTCGATTCCCTTCATCTCCACCAAACACCTTGTAAGCGTTAATCATTCAACGTTTATTTTTTTAGTATGCATTATACTAATTTAACAATTAGATTATTATTTTTATATAAAATTTTTTAAATTAAAAAACTCCCGCTTTGGGAGTTTTGCTTATTTCTTATAATACAAATCATCTGTAGGTCTTTTTCCTTGGAAAATATTTTT
>NZ_CALGYW010000022.1 GCF_937934665.1 uncultured Anaerococcus sp. | reverse complement strand
CAATAAGTCAAGCGGAAATGCCAGAAGGGGCACGAATCACAACAGATACAGAAACCCTAATCGAAGAGCCTCAAGTAGAAGGTGAAAAACCAAATACTCTTGGTAATTTTGAAGCAAAAGATCAAGACGGCAAGAAATTTACTAATGAAGACTTCAAAAACTACGACGCAACAGTTATAAACCTATGGTTTACAGGTTGTTCTGCCTGCATCCAAGAGATACCAGAGCTAAATAAAGTAGCAGATGACCTTAAAAAAGATGACAAGGTTAATTTCCTAACCCTTTGTACAGATGCAGAATATGACGAGTCAACAATGGCAGCCTACAAGAGAATAATTGATGAAAACAAGCCAACCTACCAGGCCCTAGGTGTCAAAAACGAAGGCGAAATCAAAAAATACCTAGACCACGTATTTGCTTATCCAACAACAATCGTAGTTGACAAAAACGGCAATATAGTAGGCGAAGATGTAGTAGGTGCAATCACAACAGAAGACCAATTGGCAAAACTTAAGAAAAATATTGACCTTGCTAAGGAGTCTTCAAGCAAATAAGTTCTCTCCATGTATTTTAGTTTATCCCGACCTAGTCGGGATTTTCTTTTGCCTAAATCAAGCCATATTTTGACCTTGAAATTGTTTTCATAATTTGTTAACATTTAAGTAAGAACCATAATTTGGAACGTAATCTTTTTCTTCCGATTGCTCCTTTTCGTCGCAATCTACAGAAAAAATTACATAAGGTTCTTCATCAATCTATACTTCGTGCTTCGCACTCGTATATATTGTGAAGACCTATCCCAATTTGATGAAATCAAATTGATGGAAGGTCTGACACTTTAGTGTGAAGACCGCAAAAAATACGAGTTGAAGCCTAACCCCGTTTCTGGTAAGAAACGGTTGGCAGATCTGACACTTTAGTATTAGAATTGAAATCCCCGGCCATAGCCGGGGTTAAGGAACGTAATCTTTTTAGAATCAATGCTCGTATTCCTCGCATCGTTTCTAAAAAATTACATAAGGTTTCTCATCGATTTATACTTCGCACTTCGTGCTTGATAAACCGTGAGAATCATAAAAATTTTTGTTTAAAAATTTTTATTACCATTAGGAGGTGTATATGAGTTTTTGTTTTAAGAAAGATCAGGAAAAGTTTGATCAATTTATAGAATTTTTGGATGCTAACAAGGACAAGAAGGGTGCCGTGATGCCAATTCTTCAAAAGGCCCAGGAAATTTTCTCCTACATACCAGAAGAGGTTGTGGATTTGATGGCCCTTAGGATGGGTGTGCATTCTTCAGAAATCTATGGGGTAGCGAGTTTCTATTCTCAGTTTTCCTTTATACCAAAGGGAGAGCACGAGATTTGCGTTTGCTTGGGTACTGCCTGTTATGTAAAAGGCTCTGATAAAATCCTTGAGGCTCTGGAAGAAAAGCTCGATATCAAGTGTGGCGAGACTACAGCTGATGGCAAGATAAGCCTAACTGAAGCTAGGTGTATCGGAGAATGTGGGATTGCTCCTGTTGTAAGTATTGATGCATCAAAGAATGTCGGCATGGCGACTAAGGCTATGGTAGATGAAATAATAGCAAAGGCACTGGAGGATAATGATGAAGTCAAAGCTTGAAGGTATCAAAAGAGAAGCTTATGAAAAGTTAATAGATAGACTCAATCCAGATGAATACATAATCGAAGGCGAAGATATAAGGCTTAAGGGCGATTTTTATGAAAATCAAGTAAGGCTAGTCCTTCGAAATTGTGGGATAATCGACCCTAATTCGATTGACGAATACATTGCCAGAGACGGATATTTTGCCCTGGAAAAAGCAATCTTCGATATGGAAAGAGATGAAATTATAAGAGTAGTCACAGATTCAGGTCTTAGGGGCAGGGGCGGAGCGGGTTTTCCTGCAGGTCGCAAGTGGGATACTGCCTTCAAACAAGATACTGACACCAAATACATAATTTGTAACGCTGACGAGGGTGATCCTGGGGCCTTCATGGATAGGTCAGTTTTAGAATACGACCCTCATTCAGTTCTTGAGGCCATGGCAATTTGTGCTAGGGCTGTTGGTGCAAAGGAAGGCTTTGTCTATGTTAGAGCCGAATATCCAAAGGCTGTCAAGGCATTGAGACACGCCATAGCAGATGCCAAAGAATACAATCTCTTAGGAGAAAACATCCTAGGATCAGATTTTTCTTTTAATATTGACCTAAGACTTGGGGCAGGCGCCTTTGTTTGTGGCGAAGGTACAGCCCTTATGGAGTCTATCGAAGGCAAGCGTGGCCAACCTCGTAACAAGGAATTTAGGACAACAGTCAAGGGCCTTTGGGGCAAGCCAACTGTAATCAATAACGTAGAAACCTTTGCCAACGTGGCTCAAATTATCCTAAAAGGAGCAGACTATTTTAGAGCCTACGGTACAGAAAAATCTCCAGGAACCAAGGTCTTTGCCCTAGTAGGCAAGGTCAAAAATTCTGGTCTTGTAGAAGTGCCAATGGGTACATCAATCAATTCTAGAGTATATGACATAGGCTGTGGAATCCAAAATGACAAGAATGCCAAAGCCGTCCAAACTGGCGGACCTTCTGGCGGCTGTATTCCAGAATCACTTTTTGATACAGGCTGCGATTTCGAATCACTCAAAGAAATCGGCTCTATAATGGGCTCTGGCGGCATGGTTGTCATGGACGAAGACGACTGCATGGTAGATGTGGCAAGGTTTTTCCTAGAATTTTCTGTGGATGAATCTTGTGGTAAGTGCACAC
>NZ_CALGYW010000021.1 GCF_937934665.1 uncultured Anaerococcus sp. | reverse complement strand
TCTTCATCTTCGTCTTCATCATCGATATCATCTTCGACTTCTTCTTCCTGGTCAAGCTCTGTTTCAGATTTTTCAACAATTTCTATCCCAGAGCTTATAATTTTGGAAAGGATTAATTTTTGACTTTCCTTATCCATGTCTTTAAAATCATCAAAATTAAAAATTTGACTGTAAGTGATGAGTCCATCCTGGTTTTCACTTATGGACGCAAACTCTTCGACAATTTCTTTTAGAACATCATCTTCGAGCAATTTATTATCATCGCTGTTCATTATCTCTCCCCTTACTATTCATAGGCCTTTTTCTGAGATTCTTTCTCTTCTCAAGCCTTTCATACAGGCTAATCTTATCTTTTAGTTCACTGACTAAAATAGGATTTTTATCATCCATCACATAATTTAGCATATACTTATAATCCTCATCAGCCTTATCAAACTTACTAGCTTCCTTATTTATAAGAAAATCTCTAAAGTTTATAGCCTTAGGATTAGTTAAATACTTATCAAAAAATTCAGCATTTTCTTGATAATCATTAGTCTGGCTAAAAATAAGCCTTAATATTTCTAATTCATGAGCCTTTATATCTGTCTTCTTTTCTTCGACAACTATTTTGGGCTCAGCAAATTTTTTATTTATAATTTTCTCTTTATGGTGTTTGTTATTATACTTTGAAATAGCACCTTTTAAAGTTTGTTTATCTATATCAAATAAGTTTGAAACTTTATTTATAAAGATTTCCCTGGTTAAATCTTGCTTAATTGAAGATAGAAATCCTATAAACTGGTTAAGTTTTTCAAATTTTTCATTCTCATTCGCTTCAGAATATCCATCCAGGATTTTTTCATAGAGATAGTTATACTCGTCATTAGCTTCACCCATCTTTTTTTCAAAGGCCTCTTTGCCATATTTCTTAACAAAGTCATCGGGATCAAGGCCTTCTCCAAGCTCAATAATATTCACCCCAATTTCTGCTTCTTTAAAAATTTCAATTGCTCTCTTTGTCGCCTTTATACCCGCAGAATCTGAGTCGTAACATATATAAATGTTATCAGCATATCTTTTAGCAAGCTTAGCTTGTTCAACTGTAAAAGCTGTCCCAAGACTTGCGACTGCTATATCTATACCCTTATTATTTAGGGCAATAACATCCATATAACCTTCTACTAGGATTAAATCACGTCTGGATTGTTTTTTAAAATTATTTAGACCATAAAGGTTAAATCTTTTCTTAAAAACTTCTGATTCTGGCGAATTTAAGTACTTAGGCATGGTATCATCTATAGCTCTACCACCGAAGCCAATAACCCTTCCGTAGGTATCTATTATAGGAAATATCAGTCTATTTCTGTACTTATCATAAAAATTTCCATTTTTAGACTTGGCAATAAGCCCTAATTCTAGTAGGTCTTCTTCTTTTATGTCCTTGGATTTAGCATATAGAAGTAGGTCGTCCCAACTATTTTTAGCAAAACCTAGCATAAAGGTGTTTACTATATTGCTCCTTAGTCCTCTTCTAAGAAGATAGTCCTGGGGTGCCTTATTTGTAAGAAGGTTTTTATAAAAGTACATCATTATTTCTTTATTTATATCATAAAGTCTTTTTTTCTTCTCACTTACACCTGGATTTTCGTCAAAAACTAAGTTAATTCCAGCCTTATGGGCCAAATATTTTAAACCTTCAGGATAGGATAATCCCTCTTTTTGCATTATAAAAGAAACAACATCGCCACCTGCTCCGCACCCGAAACAGTGGAATAATTGTTTCTTCCTATCTACCGTAAAAGATGGGGTCTTCTCATTATGAAATGGACATAGTCCCTTAAAAGATGATCCTGCCTTCTTAAGGTCAACATATTCACCTATTATATCTACTATGTCAGAACTTGCTTTTATTTGATTTACCATGTCATCTGATATTAATCTCATCTTCTCACCTAGTAAAATTATACTTTTCTTGCAATTTTAATCAATCTAAGACTTAGTTTTGCTGACATTTGTAAGTTTTTTACTAAAATTACCAATAAAGTATAATTTTTATTTAATTTTTTTGAAAATATTTTTAGATTAAGCCTTATTATCCTTAAATTTTTTCATAATATATAGTATAATATATGTATAAATTTATAAGTCAGATGACAATTATGTAACAGCAAATATAGAAGGTTATTATGGAGAAAAATAACAATCAAATTATAGAAGAAGAAAATAATCTCAACCACTTAGAAGTAAAAATATTAGAAGTACAAAAAAATTCTTATGATGAAAAAATCTCAAGTAGGATTCAGTTTCATCCTTTCACCTATTTTTATTACTTAAAAGAAGGCTTTGGCAGACTTGCTATAGAAAGTGAATCTATACAAGTAAATGCAGGTGATCTAATAATTATAAATTCAAATATTGGTCATACTTTTTATTTGGATGAGAGCATTACTAATGTTAAAATTTTAGGCTTTGGTATAGAAAGTCTGTCAATAGCTGGCCTTGTGGACGATGAAGCTAAGGATATCAACTATTTTCATATAGATAACAGGGATAGAACTTTAACATTCGAAGACTACTTCGAAGATATTTATAGGGAGTATGAAGGTGATGACATCTTTGCCAAAAGCCTTGCAAATGCTATTGCTTCTACCCTAGTTATAAATCTATTAAGAAAATACAGGAAGTTTATAACAATCAAGCATGACAAAAAAGTCAACAGGCAAATTGATTATATAAAATCTTATATCGATACAAATTATAGTGACGATATAAAGTTAGAAGACTTATCTCAAATGGCCTATATGAACAAATTCCACCTTATTTCAGAATTCAAACAATCCTATAGGATAACTCCTATCGAGTATTTGATTTTAAAGAGAGTTGAGGTTTCTAAAAATCTACTAATCTTAACCAACCATACTATGGAAGAAATTTCTGCCATGGTTGGCTTTAATTCTCAATCCTACTTTAACCAGGTCTTTAAGAAAAAAGCCGGTCAAACTCCTTCACAATTTAGGAGAAAACATAGGTTATAAACTAGAAAACTAAATATGATTTGATAAAAAATTTAAACTTAAAACAGAGTTGGTATTAATACTTGCTCTGTTTTTTTGAACTAAAAAACAGGGTCACCCCTGTCTTTTAGTAATCAACACCTTCTGAATAAGTGCTTGTAGCATTCCATATTAAATATTCTCTCTGACCTGACTCATAAATGGCATCTACTTGAGCCTGAACTGCATCTGCATCATACTCCATCCAATTTCCCTCTCCAATCCAAGATGCTGTAAAATCTTGTATCCAAGGTCTTGATTGTGGAGTGTGATCTAAATTTTTAAACACTTCCTGTTCTTCTTTTAGATACCTTTTGACAAGTTCATATGGTTCAAGGTCAGGTTTTTCTATATCAAAGGAATAAGGTCCCCAGTGGGATGGGTAAATCATTGAGCACATAATATCAGCTTCATTAGACATTTCAGAAAAATCTTGGCCTATACCACTTGCCCTACCTGCTTGGAGAGCGTAGCCAAAAACATCTACCGCCACTGGTAAGCCATAGGCTGAGATCGATTCACGAGCCCTTCTTACAAAACCAGTTATAGCTTCTACCCTCTTGTCGCCCTCATCCATAGCCTTATTTTCAAACTCGCCTCTTGAGTATTGGAGGCTATCTCCAAAGGTCTCAAATCCTTCCGCAAACCTTACGTAGTCGTATTGGATTTCATCAAAACCTGCTTCAGCCGCAAGTTCTCCTATCTCTATGTTATAGTCTTGAACTTCCCTTAAGAAAGGATTCATAAAGACTTCTTCACGTCCATTCGCCCAAAGACTTCCGTCTTCTTTAGTAAATCCCCATTCTGGGTGGATTTTGGTAATAACAGAGTCTTTAAAAGTTGTAATCCTGCCTATAACATAAATTCCCCTTGAGTGTAGGTCGTCTATAAGGCTTTTAGCGTCAATTAACTTAGTATTGGCATATTGTATATCTTCATTATCTGTATCAAAATTAACAGTTATATTTCCCCAGTCATCCTTAACGTCTATTACTACAGAATTTAGGTTAGATTCTTCTATCAAGCCTATAATCCTTCCGTATACTTCTAGGTTATTTATAGAACCTGAGTTAAAATATAAGCCTCTAACACCATCTTTAGGATAATATTTACTCTTCTTATCCTCTAAGGTTAAAAGCCTTGATGTATCATAATCCATATTATAGTCATCAGGGGTAACTCCTATCTCATAAGGCTCCCCTATTTTACTCTTCTTAGGTTTTTTTTCTTTTGATATTTCTTTTTCTATATTTTCACTGCTTTCAATAGCTTCTCTTAATTTATCATTTTCAGCGATTTTTTCTTTTTTACCGCAACCGGTTACAATAAAAATAAGAGCTAAAAAGAAAGCAAGTATAGTTTTTTTCTTAATCATAGTTTCTCCTAAACAAAAAAGCGAGCCAGGCCCGCTTTTTTCTTTATTATTTTTTAATATTAATCTAAATCCTCTCGAAGAAGCTTCGCTCCTTCTCGGAAAGTTTCTAAACTAGGCCTTGCTTCGTCTCAGAAATGACGGATTTCATCCGTCACCCATAGAAGG
>NZ_CALGYW010000020.1 GCF_937934665.1 uncultured Anaerococcus sp. | reverse complement strand
TGACGAAGCTGAAGAAGAAGCAAAAGATGCTGCTGACGAAGCAGTTGAAGAAGAAGTAGAAGAAGACGCTGGTAACTAATACCGCTGATTCTTAAGGCCACTCAAATGGGTGGCTTTTTTATTTTCTCTATGGTATAATAGACATGTATTTGGGGTATTAGCTCAGTTGGGAGAGCGTTCGGCTGGCAGCCGAAAGGTCAAGGGTTCAAGTCCCTTATACTCCACCAAGTTAAAAACATCCGGGATTTTTGTCTCGGATGTTTTTTCTTATAATATATTTTATTTATTATATAATGTAATTATCCCCGATAGAAAGGGGGTGATACCCTATGGGGGGGGAATACTCATGATACTTTTATCATCATTTGTATTACCTTTGCTAGCTGATATTCTTTTTGAAATATGGAAAGAAAAACGTAGCAAAGACAAAAAGCAGGACTGACACTCCTGCTTTTTTGATACCCCATTTCTGGGAAATACTCTTCATTTGTATCACAAAGTTTGAAAGCTTTGTGGCTTTTTTGACTGGATAAGAGGTGGCTTCTCTTACTAGAATTATATACTAATTTCCCTAATTTTTCAAGTTCAATCAATTATCTCACACTATCTTATATTGGGGTATATTTATAAAAAGGAGGATCTTATGGATATGGAAAAAATTGTAAAAATTGATGACGACTTAGAAAGAAATGAAGAGCTCTATAAGCTTTTTGATGAGGAAAAACGCCTTCAATCAAGAACTGGTCTAGTTGAGAAAATCACCACCCAAAGGGAAATAGATAAATTAATAAATGCAGATTCTATGGTTCTTGACATCGGGGCTGGGACTGGAGTTTATACAATCCACCTTGCCCCTAAAGTTAAAGAAGTTACTGCCTTTGAGCCATCTAGTTCAAATTTTAAGACCTTAGAGCAAAAAACAAAAGAATTTTCAAATATAAAGTCCTATAATAAGTCATCTTTCGACCTAAAAGATTTACAAGCAAATTATTTTGACCTAGTCCTAATCTTCGGACCCATGTACCATCTCTCTGATCAAAAAGACAGAAAGGACGTACTAAAAGAAGCCAAAAGGGTCTGCAGGGATGATGGCTACATATTAATTTCCTTTATAAATCACGATATGGTTTTAATTAGTGAATCTATCAACTATAGTCTAAATATTTTTTCAGGCCCTAGCTATGATAGTAAAAAACAAAGATTAATTGATAGACCCTTTGTATTTTTCAAACTCAATGAAGCAAGACAAATGATTGAAGATGAGGATATTGAAATAAAAAAATAATAGCAAGCGATGGATTCGCAGAAGTTTTGGCAAGTAAGCTTGAACAAATGAGTGAAGAATCATTTAAAAATTACCTAGACTGGCACCTAAGCCACTGTAAAAACCCAGAAACACTCGGTGCAACGAACCACCTACTCTTTGTATGCAAGAATAAAAAATGAAAAATATCAAATTATATCCACCAAAAGAAAATGAATTAGATTTTGCCAAAAATCTCCTAAAAGATCCTGCCACCATGGCCTACAACAGGGGTTATGATGTAAATTTTCCTGGCTATGATAAGGATACAGGCACTATTACCTATTCCGATAGCTACTTAGAAAAACGGTATAATCTTTATTTTACTAATCCTGGCCAGTACTTTTACGCCTATATTTATGACCAAGATTTGAAAATTTTTGTAGGAGACGTAAATTTTCATCCTTCAAAACTTAATGATTTT
>NZ_CALGYW010000019.1 GCF_937934665.1 uncultured Anaerococcus sp. | reverse complement strand
TCGTTTAATGCTTGTAGTACCTCAGGCGATTGGGATTTTTCACTAGCAAATGGACTACCAGGTGCTAGGTTCATCAGCACAAAGGTAATAATACTAACTAATAAAATTACTCCTAAAGCCTGGAGAATTCTTTTACTTATATACTTTATCATATTGACCTCCTAATCTAGTTATGTATTATATGGTCAACTTGATTTAACGCAAGTTTTTTCATTGAATTTTCTTTTAATATTTACAAATCATTTAATAAACATTGAAATCAAGACATGTTTATTTTTTATGTCTTACATTAATATTAGATTATTTTGTTATTTATGCTTATTTAAGCAACAAAAAAATCTTAACTTACAAAGACTTTGTAAGTTAAGATTTTCTTTTTTTTATCTATTTTTGCTATCTATTCAAATATAGTTATACATTTATTTGGACATTTTTCACAAGCTGTGTTTAGTAGTTCTTGGTCAACGTCTTCTATATTTTTAGCTATTGAAAGGAAATCATCCATTTCAAATGCTTCTGGATAGGTCCTAGCACAGATTGTACAACCTATACAAGAATTAGAACACTTAGCTCTTGCGTCCTTGCCCTTATCGTGTGATGAGCAAAGTACTGCGTGGGTTTGCTTAAATGGTACAAGATCAATTATATTTTTTGGACATACGTCTACACACTTGCCACAAGCCACACATTTTTCCCTATCTACTACTGCTACTCCGTCTTTGACATGGATTGCATCAAATGGACATGCTTTTTCACAAGTACCACAACCTATACAACCGTAGTCGCAGGCTTTCTTTCCACCAAATAAGGCAATTTGTGCCCTACAGTCTTCAAGACCTTGGTAGTTGTATTGGTCTTTGGCTGCTTCGCATGTACCATTACAGTTTACAAGGGCAACCTTTCTGTCGTCTGCTCCTGTAGCCTCTACTCCCATAGCTTCTGCTACAGCTGCAGTTGTGCTTGCTCCACCTATAGCACAGGCATTAACTGGAGCTTCTCCCTTAGCGATAGCCTCTGCAAGACCATCACAACCAGGAAATCCACAAGCACCACAGTTAGCCCCTGGTAGGGCATCTCTAACTGCTGCTTCTTTGACTGATTTTTCTACGTGAAATTTTTCTGATATAAAGCCTAGGGCTACCGCAAAGATAAAGCCCATTATAGCAAGTATTACTACTGGTAATAATAAATTTCCCATTTTTCCTCCTATGCTAAACCTGCAAAGCCCATGAAGGCTATAGCCATTAGACCTAGGGTTATAAGAGACATTGGAGCTCCCTTAAATGACTTAGGTACATTATTGTATTCGATTTTTTCTCTTAAGTAAGCAAGTAGAACTATTGCTATCATAAAACCAATAGATGCTGCAAAGGCATATACTGTTGATTCAACAAGGTTGTATGATAGGTCAACTGCTTTAATTGCTACACCTAGTACAACACAGTTTGTAGTAATAAGTGGTAAGAATACACCGAGTGCTCCATATAGGGCTGGCATAGACTTTTTCATTACTGTTTCTACTGTTTGTACTAAACTTGCTATTACTAAGATAAATACAAGGGTCTGCAAGTATTCAATACCAAATTTTTCTAATATGTAGTGTTGGATAAACCAGGTAATAACCGTTGCTAGAACTATTACAAAGATTACTGCATAGCTCATGCCTTTAGCTGTTTCAACCTTGCTTGTTACACCAAGAGTTGGACAGATACCTAGGAATTGTCCTAGTACATAGTTTGATACAAAAATAGTTGCTATTATAATTTTAAATAATTCTGCCATAATAACTCCTAATCAACTTTCTTTTTTCTGTTCATAATGGCTTGGAAGGCTCCAAAGATTAGACCTAGGACTATAAATGATGATGCTGGTTGAAGCATAAAGCCTATGGTGTATTCTTCTGGGATTATACCAATGCCAAAAAGTGTTCCTGATCCTAATAGTTCTCTAAAGAAAGCAAGTATTGATATAGCAAGTGTATAACCAAGACCTTGGCTTATACCATCTACGATTGATGGGATAGGTCTGTTTTGGCTTGCAAAACCTTCAGCACGAGCAAGGATTATACAGTTTACTACTATAAGTGGGATAAAGATACCCAAGCTCTTATCTAAAGCTGGCGCATAAGCTTTTATTAGCATTTGAACTATAGTTACGAAACCTGCTATTACTACGATAAAGGATGGGATTCTTATCTCATCTGATATAAAGTTACGAAGTAATGATATTACTAAGTTACTCATTACAAGTACGAATGTTACAGATACACCCATACCTACAGCATTTGTTAATGATGAAGATATAGCAAGTACTGAACACATACCAACCATCTGTACTAGGACAGGGTTGTTTTTAAATATACCATCGGTAAATATTTTTCCGTAATTTACCCTTGGTTTTTTATTTTTTTCTTTGTCCATGATATCTCCTATTCTAAGCTAGAAAGTACTTCGCGGGCATCATTGATACCTCTAAGAATGGTATTTGTAGAAATTGTAGCGCCTGATAGGCCAACTATTTCATTTTCTCCGCCTGCTGCACTTGCTTTTACTTCTTGGTCCATGTTTACTCCAACCATGCCTTCTTTGAAGAAATCTTGTTCCATTTCAGCACCGAAACCAGCAGATTCTGCATGATTTAATGGAGCAAATCCTGTTATGTTGTGCTCACTATCAACACCTATAAGGTATTCGATGTCGCCACCATAACCACCTGGTGATAGGATTTGGAAAACATATCCATCATCAGCCTTATACACTACTTCCACAGTATCTGGTTTTTCTACTTCTAGCTCCTCATAGCTATCTGCCTCATAAACTACTGCCAAAGATTCTTTCAAAGCTTCTTGTTGGTGAGCTTCTATGATTGGCTGAGTCATATTGTTTGTAAAGGCAAGGGCTAGGGCTGTAGCTGAAGTTATAAGAAGTAATTTAAAACCTAATTTAATACTTTTATTCATTTTTCGCTCCTTTTTTTGCCTTGGCCTTACCAAAAATTCTTGGTCTAGTATGTTTTTCTATAACTGGTACTAGTATGTTCATTAGTAAGATTGAGTATGATACACCTTCTGGATAACCGCCCCAAAGTCTTATAACTGCTGTTAAGAATCCACAACCAAAGGCAAATACGATTTGTCCTTTTGGAGTAATTGGAGCTGTTGTATAATCTGTTGCCATAAAGAAGGCACCAAGGATTAAACCGCCTGATAGGACTTGTTTTAGTATAAAGTCTAAGTTTACCTTATCTCCGAAGATAGCAAGCATTAGAACAGTTGTTAGTATGTAAACTAGTGGAATTCTAATGTGAATTACCTTTCTAATTAGTAGGTAGCAAGCACCTAGTAATAAGGCTAGGGCACTGATTTCACCAAGTGATCCTGGTATGTGACCTATAAAAAGATCCATGATTGAATAAGCTTTAGGATCTGATAGTGGTGTTGCCTGACTTAGCATTGAAACATCGCTTATTGTTTTAAGAGTTGCTACTCTTTCTGTTGGCACGAAATTTGTCATTGTATCTGACCAAGATGCCATTAAGAAAGCTCTAGCTGCAAGTGCTGGGTTTACAATGTTTTGACCAATACCACCATAGAGCATCTTACAGATTACTATAGCAAAAACTGCACCTATTACAAGCTGCCAAACTGGAAGTGTAAATGGCACGTTATAGGCAAGTAAGATACCTGTTACAACTGCTGATAAATTTTTTATTGTATTTTCTTTTTTTAGACATTTATTAAATACAGTCTCAGCTAAGACACATGTAATTACAGACGCTAGAATTAGAACTAAAGCCCTGTAACCAAAGTAGTAAACAGAAACAGCGCCTGCAGGTATAAGTGCAATGATAACATCAAGCATGTCATTTGCAACTGTTCTTTTACTCCTTATATGTGGAGAAGCTGTTACTAATAATTGTTTATTATTTTCCATATTTCCCCCTATTTTCCTGCCTGTCTTATTTGTCTCTTAGCAAACTTGATAGCTTCAACTAGTGGCCTTCTAGCCGGACAAACAAAGGAGCAAGATCCACACTCTATACAATCAAGAGCGCCTTCTTCATCTGCCTTTTCAAATCTACCATCTAGGGCATGCTTATGGATGTAGTTTGGAAGTAAGAATACTGGACATACACTTACACACCTACCACATCTAATGCATGGTGATGGATCTTCTATGAAGGCATCTTCACTATCAAAAACTAAGATACAGTTTGTAGCTTTTTCTACTGGTTTATTTAGGTCAGGTTGGGCAATACCACACATTGGTCCGCCGTTTATAACCTTGGCAATTTCTTCTGCTCCACCAGCTTCTTCGATAAGGTCGTTAAAGCTTGTACCGATTCTTACTACCATGTTTTGTGGATTTTTAACAGTCTTACCTGTAACAGTAAGAATTCTTTCATAAAGAGGTTTTCCCATGTATATGGCTTCGTAAATAGCATTTACTGTCGAAACGTTAGATACTACTGCTCCTACATCCATTGGAAGACCACCTGATGGCACTTCTCTTTTTAAGATTGCATTTATAAGTCTTTTTTCATCACCTTGTGGGTATTTTGTTTCAAGACTTACTACCTTGATTGTGCCGTCAAACTTATTTGTTTTAGTAAATTCTTCTAGGGCTTCTGTCATAGTTTTAAAGGCCTGTGGCTTATTATTTTCTATGGCGATTACACCGTCTTTTGCATTTACTGCCTTTAGTACTTGGATGAGTCCTTTAATAATATGTAAAGGATAATTTTTCATTATGTAATCATCACAAGTTATGTATGGTTCACACTCTGCCCCATTTACTATTACAGTATCTATTGGTTTATTTGGTGAATATTTAATGTGAGCTGGGAAAGCCGCACCACCCATACCAACAATTCCTGCTTCTTTTACCTTAGCAACAATTTCTTCTGGGCTTAAGTTTACATTTTCAAGCTCTGTATACTCTACCTCTTGTTCAAAACCTTCTGTATCGATTACAACTGCCTTGGTATTTTTACCTGAGGCACTTTGGATATCGATTACCTCTTTTACAACTCCTGCTACTGAGGAGTGGATATTAGCTGAGAAGTTACCTACTGCAGAACCTAAAAGGTCTCCTACAGCAACTTCGTCATTTTTCTTAACATTACACTTGCTTGGTGCACCTATATGCTGGGTGAGTGGAATGGTTACAAGCTTTGGAATAGATGCAGTATGTAGACTGCTATTTTCTGAAAGCTCTTTATATTCTTCCATCTTAACACCATGGGCAAATGTCACAGTATTAGCTGCCATAAATATCTCCTTCTTTAAAAATTTCTTTCCCGATACTTCCATTATAAATTATATCGGGAAATTTCTCAATGGTTTATTTAAAATTTTCTAAAATATCTTCCATAAATACCATAAAATTATCAAAGGCCAGCTGTTTTAGATCAGCCACCCTCTTTTCGCTAGGCAAGCCATTTTTATAAAACTTCTTGTAAACATCGTAGTTTGCATCGATTTTTGTTACATATTGCCTAGTTTCTTCAAATGGTATATTTAGTACATCAGGTTCCACTGGATCTAAAATTCCTTCTTTTATCCATTTATCAACATTGCCCACTCCGCCATTGTAGGCTGCAAGGGCAAGGTCTCTATTATTATAGTACCTATAAAGATAATCATAATAGGCTATACCTAAGTCTAAGTTATATTCAACATCTGATAACTTATCTGGATAAAATTCTTTATTAGTTAATTCTGCTGCATGAGATGCAGTCTCATCAAGTAGCTGCATAAGCCCTTGAGCTCCTTGGTTACTTTTAGCTTCCTTATCAAAGTCTGATTCTACCTTGATAATAGATGCTGTTAGTAAGGGATCTACGTTATATTTTTCAGAATATTCATAGATTTCATCTTGGTAGTTAATCCTAGTCCTTGATGTTTGGTAGGCAACTAATCCGTAGCAAACAACAAATAAGATTAGGATGGCAAGGAGGATAAAGCCTATTATTTTTCCAAACCATTTAATCACTTTCATAAAATACACTCCTCTCTTAATATATTTTCCACTTCTATTTTTAGGTCTTCTAGACTTGTATTGTTTTTAATAACAATCTCATTTTTATCCCTAGGACCCATCAGATTTTCTTGGTTTCTAATCTTAGATTCGGCATAGAATCCACCAACCCCATCCCTAGTTGCTAGTCTTTGGGCTTGGATTTCTTTATCTGCTTCTACAAAGAAAACAAGGTCTGCAGGAAATCTCTCTGTCATTTGATAATAAAGTGGAATTTCGATAAAGATATTTTTTTCATCTGCTCTTTTTATCTCTTCTTCAATTTCCCTTATAATTATGGGATGGGTTATTGAATTTAGCCTTTTCATAAGGTCAGGAGCCTGAAAAATCATCCTTGCTAACTTCTTTTTATCAAGTTTTTTACCATCAAAGGCCTTCCTGAAAAAGGGGTCGGCCTTTATAGCCTTATAATTTTCCCCACCTTCTTCCAAAAGCTCTCTGTTTACTTCATCAGCATTTATAACCATAAAACCAAGATTTTTTATAATCTCACTTACAGCTGACTTTCCAGAACCTATTGTGCCTGTTATTACTATTTTATTTGGACTCATACATACTTTCTCCAAAACCTATATCAACTAATAAATCTACCTTAAGCTTTGCTGCATTTTCCATACATTCCTTAAGGATGTCTCGGGCTTTTTCCTTATCTTCCTCACTTGATTCTATGATTATTTCATCGTGAATCTGAAGGATAATCTCAGCATCCAAGCCCTCTTGTCTAAGTTTGTTATAAGTATCTATCATCGCTATCTTTATTATATCAGCAGCTGTGCCTTGGATAGGTGTATTTAAGGCTATCCTTTCACCAAAGCTTCTGACATTAAAATTCCTTGAAGATATCTCTGGAACATACCTACGTCTTTTAAATAAAGTTTCTACATAGCCTTTTTCTTTTGCCTGTTTTACTACCGTATCCATGTAGTCTTTTATTTGTGGGTAAGATTCTTTGTACTTATTGATATATTCTTTCGCTCTTTTTCTTGGAATATTTAAATTTTGTGATAGACCATAGTCACTTATACCATAGATTATACCGAAGTTTACCGCCTTGGCCTCTGATCTTTGAAGTTTTGTTACCTCGTCAAGCGGGGTGTGGAAAACCTCAGAAGCTGTCTGCGTATGGATATCTAAGCCATTATTGAAGGCGTTTTGCATATTTTTATCATCAGAAAGACTAGCCAGAATTCTTAATTCTATCTGTGAATAGTCTGCATCTATTAAAACTTTACCTTCTCCTGCCTTAAAGGCCTTTCTAATGGCCCTTCCTTCATCAGTTTTTATAGGTAGGTTTTGAAGGTTCGGCTCTTGGCTTGAAAGTCTACCAGTTGAGGCGATATTTTGCCTAAAGGTTGATCTAATCCTGCCGTCTTCGTCTATGGCATTTCCAAGGCCTTCTATATAGGTGGAACGTAGTTTATAGATTTCTCTGTATCTTTCAATTTTTTCAATAATAGGGTGCTTATCTCTTAGCTTATCAAGAACTTTAGCATCTGTTGAAAAACCTGTTTTTGTCTTTTTTATAACAGGAAGTTCTAGGTCTTTAAATAAAACTTCTCCAAGTTGCTTGGTAGAGTTTATATTAAATTCACTACCAGCCAGGTCATAGATTTCCTGGGTTATCTCTTCAATTTGACTATCAATATCAGCCTTAAGTTCTTCTAAAATTTCCCTATCAGTACCAAATCCTAAGGTTTCCATAGAAGCTAGGACCTTGGCAAGTTTTTTCTCTATATTTTCATAAAGGTCTACCATCTCGTATTCAGCTAGGTTTTTAAAGACCTTATCTTTGGAATCTTCTATAGCATTTACCTTACTTGCAAGCAGTAGATTTAAATCTTCTTGGTTAATATCAGCGTATTTTTTGGTTTTTGCTCCCTTGCCTATTAGACTTTCATCGTTATCTAGCTCATAAGATAAATAAGTCTGGCTTAATAATTTTAAATCATAGGAAGATCTAGATGGGTCTATCAAATAATGCATGAGCATAAGATCATCATAAGGATATTTGAGATCTATTCCTAGCTTTTCTAAAAGAACTATCTCTTCTTTAATATCAAAAGATACCTTGTTTATAGAATCATCTTCGAAAACTTCTTTCAAATCTACAATTTTATCAGGATCAATTATATATACATCAGAATCTTTTGTCTTTGCTGCTAGTTTATAAATACCAGAATGGATATAATTATTCCCATCGTATATAGACTTAAAGAAAATTTCCTTAGTCTTTTTAGAAGACTCTATTAAACCTTTTAAATCATTGCTAGTCTTATAGGAAAATTCCTTACTTTCTGTTTCAACCGGTCCGCCGTCAAGTTCTTCTAAAAACTTATTGAAATTAAGTTTAGAAAACTTTTCCCTAAGACCTTCTGTGTCTACTTCTCCAAGGGCAAGTTCGTCATATTCAAACTCAACAGGAGCATGGGTTACGATAGTACCGATTTTTTTGGACATGTAGGCAGTAGCCTCGCTATTTTCAAGATTTTCCTTGGTTTTCTTACCTGTTATCTCATCAAGGTTATCGTAAAGATTTTCGATTGACCCATACTTTTTGATAAAGGTTAAGGCACGTTTTTCTCCAATTCCATCTACTCCCGGAATATTATCCGACTTATCTCCCATTAGCCCCTTTACATCTATAAGTTGCTTTGGAGTAACTCCATATTCTTCCTTAATTTTCTCAACGGTATACTCTACAGTATCTGACACACCTTTTTTTGTAAGATAGACTAGGATATCTTCATCAACAAGCTGGAGATAGTCCCTATCCCCTGTGATAAGAACAGCTCTATCACCAGCTTCTTTAGCCATTTTGGCGTAAGTACCAACTATATCATCAGCCTCAAAGCCATCAAGGTCAGTATACCTAACCCCCATAGAATCAAGGACATCTTTTAAAATACCGAATTGGTAGGAAAGCTCATTAGGGGTCTTATCCCTATTGGCCTTATAGTCCGCATACTCCTCGTTCCTAAAGGTCTTTGACGACCTATCAAAGGCTACAAGGACATATTCAGGCTTATATTTATCAAAGGCGTTTTTGTACATGGTCAAAAATCCATAAACACCATTTGTCATAACTCCGTCATTGTTGGACAAATTTGGCAGGGCGAAAAAAGCCCTATAGATCAAACTCGATCCATCAATCAACATTACAGTTTTTTTCATTATATCTCCTTAACTATAAAAATAGTTTAACATTCATTCCTACCTTATAGTATAACTTATATTGGGAAATTTTTAAAGAAAAAAGGAAACATATTTCTATGCTTCCTAAAATAAACTATTATTATTTATCACCGTACTTTTTTTCTACCTTGTCAATTTTATCAAGATCTACCCATTCTTCTGAAAAACCACACTTCGTACAAAGATACCTATCGACAGGGACTGGAGACTTTATAGTCATGCCAACCATAATATTATTGCCAGACCCATAAGCTCCAGCATGGCTAGGTACTTTTATAATATCACTTGACCCACACTTTGGACACCTGTCAGTATTTTTCATAAATACCTCCTTAATAACAAGATACTTGATTAGATTTTTCTTTCAAAAAGTTAGAGAACATAAAAATATTGAATAAAACAAGACAGCTAGTATAATAACATTGAGTAAAAGGAAATCAGATTCATACGAATCACAAAAAAGACGAGGGGCAACTTGTCTTTTTTATTTTGGGTTAGTTATCACTATTAATGTATCCGTCTAACCACTTGATGACATAATGAGTAGTTACGCCAACTGCAACGGACACTAAAAAGAAAATCAGTTCTTTCATACAAATCACCTTCTAACTGCTATGAGTATAGGTAGTGATAACATATTTATTATAGCATATTAGAATTTTTTATAAAAATTAATTTCCCTGATATTAAAGTATACTTTAATATGTATTAAATCCTCCTTTAAGGGGGTCTTAAACCAGGCTTTAAGCAGGGTATTAAACGAGACTTTAAAGAGAATAATATAAATATGAATATTATAAAGTTAATATAAGCACAGCAAATAGTGATATGTATTTTTTTAAAATTTACCATGTAGGTAAGTTGCTAGTAACAATCTACTTAATCTCAACTTTTATAAACCAATAAATCATTTAGATGAGCATAAAAAAAAGCGCTGGATTTTCCAACGCTTTTTTTATTTGGTGCCGGTGATGGGACTCGAACCCATACACCCCGGAGGACAACAGATTTTGAGTCTATCTCGTCTGCCAGTTCCGACACACCGGCATAAATTGCTTACCGGTATATTATATCACAATTTATGCCTGGTGTAAATTATATTTTGTTTTTATTTCCTTATATTTCCTAGAATTATATATTTTTATAGACAAAATCCCTATTAAAATCCCAAATATTGCTCCTGCTAGGACGTCTGTTGGGAAGTGCACGTAGAGATAAAGTCTTGAAAAAGCCATTAAAACCGCCAAGACGCCTGTAAATATTTTTAAAGCTTTATTTTTATTTAAGATAGTCACAATTGTCGCAAAGGTAAAGGCGTAAGAAGTGTGGCCTGATGGGAAGGAATTATCTGATAGTTTATGAATTAAAAGATCAGTAAAGTTTGCCACATCATAGGGCCTTGGTCTTGCTACTAGGTTTTTTACAAAAATATTTACTATAAGGATATTTAGGATAAAGGCTAGCACCATGATTTTGCCTTGGTCCTTTAGTTCTTTGGCTGCTAAAAATATAAAGATAAAGGCTATCCAAATTAAGGAAAGGTTGCCCGCTGCAGATATTGTTACCATAAATTTATCTAGGGGCGTTGATCTTAGGTTTTGGATAGCATTTAGGATATTAAGTTCAAAATTTGTCATTAATTAACTCCAGTATTTGCTATATCTAGGGTCATGTCATGGGCCTGTTTAATTCTTGCCCTTTGGTTTTCATTTACCAAATCGTAGTATTTCCCACCTTCAAGGAAGTCTTCTGTTAGGTGGTTTTTTATTGAAGTCCCATAATCATCGTAGTAGGTTCCTACCCAAATTGGGTGAAAGGTTACATCAGCTATTTTTTTATTGCCGCTTGTTAAATCTTTTTCTAGGTCTATTTCAAGGGCTAGGGAGTGCTCTACCCTTATATCATTATTATTTTCATAGTTTTGGAAGGATATAAAGTTTCCAAGAGCGTAGGCTATTAGGCCTTCCCTGCCGTCATCTGTTTCATAAAACTCAACTGGCTCTACCACGTGTGGGTGATTTCCTATAACGAGGTCTGCCCCCCAGTCTACCATCTTTCTACCAAGGCTAATTTGAGATTCATTTGGCATAGATTGGTACTCAATGCCCCAATGTGGGTAGATAACTATAAAGTCTGCTCCGGAGGTTTTAGCTCTTCTTATATCTTTTTTTATTTGCTCTTCGTCTGATAAGTAGGCGAGATTTTCTACTTCTTCCCTTGGAATTACTAAGTTTTCCCTGCCATTACATCCATAAGTATAGGCTAGGAAGGCAATATTAAGGCCATTTACTTCCTTATATAAAATTCTTTCAGACTTATCATTAAAAGACCCAATATAATCTAAACCCGCTTCTTTAGCAGCATCCATGGTTGAAAAAACTCCTTCAAGTTCAGTATCCATAGAATGGTTATTGGCAGTTGATACTATATCAAAACCAGCATCTTTAAGGTCTCTTAGGTAGCTAGCCGGTGCATTAAACCTAGGAAAACCTGCATAGGCTAAGTTTGGGTTTGTTGTTGTTTCATAATTACCTATAGCAATATCTGAATCTTCTATAAAGTCTTTTAAATAGGTAAATTGATCAGAAAAATCATAGTCACCACCACCTCTATTGTAGGCATATTGGATTTGTACCATATGGGCCATGATGTCACCGAAAGCTTTTAATTTAACCTTTTTTATCTTAGGTTTTCTTTTATCTTCATTACTTTCTTCTTCGGCTATTTCTTTTCTATCTCTTTGTTCAATTTGCTTTTTATTTATCCTTGCCTTGGCTTCTTCTTTTTTAGCTTCTTTTTCTTTGGCAAGTTTTAAAGTTTTTTCTAGTTCTTTTTGCTCAGCAAGTCTTTTTTCTTCTTCCTTATTTTTTTGATAAGTATCAAGTCTTGTAATAAGGTCTGTCACATTTGTGCTTACTGGTTCTTCATCTTCCGTATTATTTGAACAAGCCGCAAGGCCAAAGACCATAATTAGGCTTAGTAAAATTGGTATAAATTTCTTTTTCATAAACGCTCCTTATCTATATATTCTATACTAATTTGCTTGATTATTCATCTTTTATCCCTAAAAGAATGAAAGATTTTTCAAAAATCATATAATTGTAAAGAATAAAGGAGTAATTATGAGTTTTAGTGATCAATTTGATATAGAATTAAGAGAAATAGATGAAAATAACCTTATTTTAAGGTGTAAGATGGATGATAATTTCCTAAATGAATTAAATGCAGTTCACGGAGGGGTAATAATGAGCCTTGCTGATAATGCTTCAGGTTACATTGCTTCAGCCAAAAAATACACTGCCCCAACATTATCCATGACGACCCACTTTCTAAGGCCCCTAATGGCAACAGATTACATCTACGCCAAGGCCAAGGTCATCAAAAGGGGTTCAAGGATAATCACTGTTGACTGTGAAGTATACGGCGATAATAAGGAAATAGCTGCCATAACCAGGAGCGAATTTGCTATAATAAATTCGAATTTAGAAGAAAGTACTAGCGGGGATATGGCTTATTCTAAGGGTAAGTATAAAAAATTTTAGCTAGTAGGTTTTATAAAAGATTTAAAGGGTAAATAGGATTGAAATGCGAAAAATTTTATTTATTATTAACTCAAACGCTGGTAAAACAGAATTTGATATAAGAAAAGAAGATATAGAAGAAACTTTTAGGAAGGCTGGCAGGCTTTCTGAGATAGAAGTCGTCAACACTAGGTATAAAAACCACACCAAGTATTTAATCGATGCTTTTGACACCCTTAATTATGATGAGAAAATCGTCATTATATGTGGGGGTGATGGGTCACTAAATGAGCTTGTAAATGTCGCCTACGGCAAAAATATGACCCTGGGCCTTATCCCAACTGGGACTGGCAATGACTTTGCCAAAAACTTCTCTTATGAGAACTTTACCTTAAAATCACTTTTAAATTTTAAGAGTAAAAAAATAGACCTAATTAAGGTAAACGACTTTTACTCTATAAATGTAACAAGTCTTGGTTTTGATACCCAAATTCTAGATAGGGCCTATAAGTATCTTGAAAAAAATCCCAAACTTGGTAAAAAAGCCTATATCAAGGCGGTTATCAGTAGTCTAAATAAAATAACTAGCGAAAATCTTGAATTAAAACTCAAACTAAAAGACGGATCTAATTTTGAAATATCAGGCAATTTTCTAATCTCAGCTCTTTGTAATGGTGGATTTTATGGTTCAGGCTTTAACCCTGCTCCAGAGGCTAAAATCGATGACGGTGTTTTAAACCTGCTTCTTGCAAGCAAGATTCCTTTTATAAAATTTTTGCCAATGATAAAAAAATACAAGGAAGGTCGACATAAGGATAGCAAATATATTAGAGAAGTCTTAGTAAAATCTGGCACAATTAGATCAAAGGATATATTTTTAGCCAATGCCGATGGAGAAATCTTTCAAACTAATGAAATCAAATTCCAAGTCTTACCAAAAGCCCTAAATTGGGTACTCTTTGATTAAAAATCCAATTTTAAAAAAACAAAAACTGACCTAAGCTATAATATTCCAGGTCAGTTTTTTATTAGAAATTAATCTATCTTTAAAAAGCAAACTACATTTACAGATGGTCCTGAGTGACAACCAAGGACTGCTGTGACAGGACCTTCTAGGTACAAGGCTGCCCCATCTATAAGGCCAGAAAGCTTCTCTTTTACTTCATCTATATCTGAAGGATCTTCACCATAGGCAAGGGCCATATAATAGCTACCAGCACCTTCTAAAATTTTTTGTGTTTCTTTTGCAATGAAATTTATAGTTCTTTTATAACCTACAACCGACTTATAGTTCTTGATCTCCCCGTTATTATCAATAGTTAGAACAGGGTTAATTCTAAGACTACCACCTATTAGACCTTCTACTTTAGATAATCTTCCACCCCTAATAAGGTGTTTTAAGTCACTTACACTCGCAAACATCTTTAAGTCCTTTATTTTTCCCTCTACAAGAGATTGTAGATCATCAAAACTCTTACCTTCTTCTATCAAGCTTCTAGCGTACATAACTAAAAGACCCTCAGGCATTGTGACACTCATACTATCGATAAGGATGTATTCCATATCTCCTGCCTCAAGAGCAAGCCTCATAGTATTAAAGGTCCCTGATAGGTTTTTAGATACACCAATTGCCAGAATTTTGTCGTAACCCTTTTCTTTTATCAAACTAATTTTATCACAAAAATCATCTATAGATGGTGCCGAAGTATATGGATTTTCATCTATCCTTGAAAATACTTCTGCTGGTGATATTTCTAGTAAATCTTTTTTTGATTCATTTTGGAAATTTACATAAAGAGGAACAACAAAAATCCCTTGATCTATATTTTCTTTTATATTACTTGCTGAATCTGTTAAAATCGCAATTTTTCGCATAATCTACTCCTATTTTAATTCTTACAATATTCTTACAATTTTCTTTATAAATAATTGTACACTAGTTTCATTATTATTAATTTTTTTGCATCTAGTTATAATAACTAGATGGTTATATTTTATCCTTAAATATGGTAAAGTCAAGGAATAGTATTGAACGATTAAGCAATCTTATTTTGTTTGAAGCGATTTTTTCCTGGGTAAAAATTTTAAAAGAGGTTATTATATGAATAAAAACAAAATAATTATTCCATTCTTAGTTCTTATTGCCTTATTTATTGGTTTTAAGATATATACAACAGATAGAAACAAAGATAAAACAGAATCAGACCTCCCTAACTCAAGAAATTCAGTGGTGAATTTAAAGGATAAAAGCGAAATTTATTTAGCTGGCGGTTGTTTTTGGGGTGTAGAAGGATATTTCAAAAAAATCCCTGGTGTAATCGAAACCGAAGTTGGCTATGCTAATGGCAATACTTCTATAACAAATTACGAAGAGATAAATAAAACTGACCATAGCGAACTGTAAAAGTAACCTGCGATATCAATAAAATTTCTCTCCAAGATATATTAGAGTATTACTTTAGAATAATTGATCCTACATCTGTAAACAAACAAGGAAATGATATAGGCAGGCAGTACAGGACCGGAATTTATTATACAAATGAAAATGATAAGCTAATTATAAATAAAATTATAAGACAAATCCAGGAGCAATATAAGAAAAAAATCGCAGTCGTAGTAGATCTTTTGAATAATTTTGTCCTTGCAGAAGGCTACCACCAAGCTTATCTGGATAAGAATCCTAATGGATATTGCCATATCAATATTAATCTTGCAAATGAGCCTTTAGAATCTAAAAAAAAATGACAAAAGTCTAAGGGAAAAACTAAGCTAGGAAGAATATAAGGTAACCCAAGAAAATGCTACAGAAAAGCCTTTTTCACCCGAATATGACGATTTCGATGACTGGTATATATGTTGATAAAATAAGCGACGAAGCCCTATTTTCTTCAAGAGATAAGTACGATTCTGGCTGTGGCTGGCCATCATTTACTAAGCCAATTGATCAAAATATAGCCTACAAAAATGACAAGTCCCACAATATGGAAAGGGTTGAAGTAAGGAGCAAGTCAGGTGATTCTCACTTAGGACACATCTTTAATGACGGTCCTAAGGAAGCTAGAGGCGTCCGCTATTGTATAAATGTTGCAGCTCTCAGATTCATTCCTCTAGAAAAAATGGAGGAAGAAGGTTATGGAGCTTATATTGATAAAGTAAAATAATTTTTTCATTAATAATTAAGTAAAATCTACAAAATCCATGGAATTTCTCTTATCCATGGATTTTGTAATTTTTCTTTGATTTTACTTTTCAAAATTTTTTATTGGGCTTTTACTTTATTATTCTTATTTAGTAAGAAAATTACTACAACTAGCCCAAAAAGGCCCAAAGCTATTAGGATAGGCAATTTACTTGTGTTAGCACTATCAAAGTCAAATCCTTCTGGAATCTCAGTTTCATTTACAAGGACGACTGTCCCTCCCACATTTCTTGAAGGAATTTTAATATTTATCTTATTAGAATTTGTTCTTATCTTACTGTTTCCATAGAGGTCGACAATTTTCCCATCGGCCTTATAATCAAAACTTATATCCTTTGCCTCTTCACTTGTATTTAGACCGACAAGAAGCTTTTTATCTCCGTGAGCTCTTTCAAACACAGAAACCTCATCATCCATATAAATATTTTCCCTAACTCCTTTGGCAAAAACATCTGCAAAGGCATTTCTTATTTTTAGCATTTTCTTATAATGGTCTAAGATTTCATTGTTTTCGATCTTATCCCAATCAAAGTCATACCTATTTTCGCTAAAGATACCCTTATCGAAGTTGTCTTTCTTGCCTGATTGGCCGATTTCTTCGCCGTAGTAGATTACAGGTTGACCCTTGGCTGTTATTTGCAATGACGAAGCCACTAAAAATTTCCCAAGATCATCTGAAAGACGGACTTTTAAAAAACCATTCTCATCGTGGGATGATAAGAATTGACCCATTTCCCTTTCCTCACTTATGGCCTCATTTCTCTTTACAAGTCTCTTTTCTGTTTCAGAAATTTTGCCTGAAACAAAATCTTTGGCTAATTCTTTAAATTCAAAGTCTAAGAGCGAATCCAGCATGGTCGGATCTAGGTAGCCTCCATCTTTAAAAATTGAAGCTCCAAAATTTTCCCCAATCATCTTAAATTCTGGGTTTTCTTTAATAAGAGCTGCCTTAAAGTCTTTCATTGTATCAAGGTCAACGTGTTTTACTGTATCCACTCTAAAATAATCTATGGTATTGCCCTTTTCTGTCTTAAGTTTTTTAAGCCAGTCAACCTGCCAGTTTATAATTTTATCCCTAACTTCCTTATCTTCTGTTTTGAAATCTGGTAGGCCAGCAAGCTCTGTTTCGATATCGCCTGCACCACTTTCTTCCCTATGCATGCCGGAAAAATCTCCAAAGTTTTTTGTTCCATAGCCAGAATGGTTTATAACAACATCTACCATTAATTTAATCCCATTTTCATGAAGGACGTCTATTAATTCTTTCAAGTCATCTTCTGTACCTAGATGAGGATCGATTTTTGTAAAATCACTTGCCCAATAACCATGGTAGGCAAATTGCTTGTCATTTTTATCAGCCATCATGTTTGTGTCAATATTTTTTACAATCGGTGTTATCCAAAGGGTTGTAATTCCCAAATCCTTTAGATAAGAAACCTTATCGATTATGCCTCTAAAATCGCCACCATGGTAGGCTTCAAGGTGGCCTTTATCAAAGGAACCTTCTATATTATCTGGATTGTTATTAGATGGATCACCGTCAAAAAACCTGTCAGTCATAACCATATAAATAATTTCTTCATCCCAAGGTCTTACCTTTGATTCTTCCGCCCTTACCAGGGGTGAAAACAATAAAAAAATCGCCAAAAATAGACTTAAAATCTTCCTAAATTTTCTTCTCATATGATCTCCTTTAAAATAATAAATATTAAACCATTAACTTTATTATAATAAATTTTAAAAATATTGGCAAATTAGTTTTAAGACATAAAAAAGGGGCTGTTGCAAATTGTGAATAATTATCGTCCTATCATCATGAGGTTCTCTCTCAAAGTTTGCCTCTTTCGGCCGGCGGGCCACTTTTAGCTCGCCGCCTCGATGAGGTGAAACTTCACGAGAAAAAAGTCCGTCGGCTCGTTGAGACCTCATGATGACATTGGGACGATTTATTCATTCTACAACAGCCCCTTTATTTTATTTCTTATTTTGTGAAATATTTAACATCACCAAAAGAA
>NZ_CALGYW010000018.1 GCF_937934665.1 uncultured Anaerococcus sp. | reverse complement strand
CTTTAGGGGGTAAGGTCAAGAAGTTCGGGACTACTCTTTCTAAGGCTACCTTGCCACTTGCTGGTGTCTTGACTGGCGGATATAAAATGTTCCTTGATTTGGATAAAGGTATAAGACAAGTTACTACCCTTGCGGATAAAGAAATCCTACCAGTAGAGCAAATTAGAAAAGATACTAAAAGAATATCGGATTTGTCGGGTATAGCACAGACTGAAATTGCTGGAGCTATGTATGATGCACTTTCATCTGGTGTTGATTCTTCTAAGGTAGTAGGCTTTACAGAGTCAGCAGTTAAGCTGACTAAAGCTGGTTTTACTGATATGGGCACTGTTGTGGATGCAACTACCACAGTTTTAAATGCCTATGGCGAAGAAGCTGATAGTGTAAATAAAATCCATGATATTTTTGTTAAGACTCAGGATTTAGGTAAAATTACGGTTGATCAGTTGGGTCAATCCATAGGTAGGGTAATTCCGATTGCAGCGGCAAGTGGTGTCAAGCTTAATCAATTGGGCACTGCATACTCAATCTTAACTGCAAGAGGTATAGATGCTAATCAGTCGACCACCGCCATTAACTCCTTACTTAATGAGCTGAGCTCATCGGGAACTAAGGCGGATAAGGTCTTAAGGCAAAAGACTGGTAAGAGTTTTACTCAACTTACTAAAGACGGTAAAAATCTTGGTGAAGTGCTAAAAATCATAGAAGACTCCGCTAATGCTAGCGGCATGTCTTTGAATGATATGTTTGGCAATCTGAATGCATCCAAGGCAGCTACTTCTTTAGCCAAGGCTGGCCTAGAAGAATATAACAAGGTTTTAGGACAGATGAATAGTTCTGACGGTTCTGTGGAGTCTAACTTTAATGATATGATAGGACCTGCAGAAAGATTTGCCATGACTACTGAAAGAGTAAAGAATGCTTTGATAGAAATAGGAGCGGAAGCGGCTCCATATATTGATAAGGTATCTAATAAGATATCAGAACTTACTCAATGGTTTGCTAATCTTGATGATGGCACTAAATCAACCATTGTGCAATGGGCATTGTTACTGGTTGCAGCAGGGCCTCTTATAGCTATATTTGGAACTATTTTAGGTGTTCTAGGTAAGCTTTTCTTAATCGGTGGCTTTGTCTTAAAAGGTGTAGGTTTGCTTGTCAGTCTTGCAGGAATATTAGGACAGGGCTTTATGTTTATTGTTAGTTGTGCTAATCCTTTAATGTGGATATTTCTTGCGGTAGGTGGGGTTGTAATATGGCTAAAAAATCACTTTTCATCTATCAAAGCTAGGGCTGATGAGCTAGGCGGTGGCTTTGGTTGGCTTAAGGCTATAGTTGAAGAAGCTGGAGGCTCTTTCTCCTGGATGGGAGATAAGGCTATGGGTGCTTTAAACCGAGTTAGGGACAAGTGGGAAGAGGTAAAAGCCTTCTTAAAAAATCCTATAAAGGGTGTTATCAGTATTGTTTCTAATGTAGTTAATAAGGTTAAGAGTATAGGAAGCGGTGGAGCTAAGTCCCATGCTACAGGTCTTGACTATGTACCCTATGATAACTACCTTGCTAACCTGCATAAGGGCGAAATCGTCCTAACTGCCAAGGCTAGTGAAGAATACCGTGCTTTGGGCGGAGATAAGGACAGAGTGCCTAGGATGACGACTAATAATAACACTACCAATAATAGGAAT
>NZ_CALGYW010000017.1 GCF_937934665.1 uncultured Anaerococcus sp. | reverse complement strand
TTGACGAAGATTCAATAGTTTATAGAAAAATCATATATATTACCAAATTACGACGTTATATAGTAAGTAGAAAAATCATTTATATTACCAAACTACAAAGAAAAAATTAAATAAAGAAAAATTTAATATCGGATTGAAAAAGAAAATAAATTATCTTGGATAATAAAAACTAATAATATCTGGTATAATAATATATAAGATATATTTTGTTTTATGAAAAAAGGAGTTTATTTTGAGTAGACTAAGAAAAAAATCTTTAGTTAAGAAAAGGAGTAATGTTTTGTTAATTCTATTTATTGCAAATGCAATCTCATTGTTTTTAATGAGCAAGTTTATTAGTCATATTTCTTTTGAGAAATCTTCTGCCCTTCTTATTACTGCGGCTGTTTTGACCTTGCTTCAAAAAGTGGTTGAACCTATTCTTAGGTTTTTTGCTTTTCCTATTACATTTTTGACCTTGGGTTTATTTTCCCTCGTCATCTCGGCTTTTGTTTTATATCTGGCCTTTAAATTTGTTGAGGGAGCCTATATTGATTCCCACTTATTTAGTTTGGTTATTGCGTCAATTGTTTTATCAATAGTTTCATCTATTGTTTTAAATGTTATTTCCTAGGAGGTAATAATGGAAGAAAGTAGAAAAAGAGAAGTCGAAAAACGTGGTATTTTTAATGAGGATGGGGATATTGATCTTGCTAAGAGAAAAATTATCCAAGGCAATACTACCAACCTTAACGACTTTAATAATCTAAAATACACCTGGACTAGTGACTGGTATAGGCAGGCTATGAACAATTTCTGGATCCCAGAAGAGGTAAATTTAAACCAAGATATAAAAGATTATAGGAAGCTTGATAAGCATGAAAAAAGAGCCTATGATATGATTATTTCTTTTTTAACCTATCTTGATTCTATCCAAACTGCAAATTTACCTAACCTACAAACCTATGTGACTGCAAATGAGATTAACCTTTGTTTGTCAATACAAACCTACCAAGAATCAATCCATTCTCAGTCCTATTCTTATATTCTTGATACTATCTGTTCTCCAGAGGAGAGGACTAGGATTTTATACCTTTGGAAGGAAGATGACCACCTTCTAAGACGTAACGAATTTATAGGTGAGCAGTACAACGAATTTTTAGAAGATGATAATGAATTTAAGTTTGTTAAGGCGCTAATTGCAAACTACATCCTTGAAGGAGTCTATTTCTATTCAGGATTTTCATTCTTCTACAATCTCGGTAGAAATGGAAAGATGCCTGGAACAGTTCAAGAAATTAGATACATCAACAGGGACGAAAATACCCACCTATGGCTTTTTAGGTCCTTGATTAACGACCTTAAGAAGGAAAGACCTGATCTTTTCACTCCAGAGGCTACAGAGATTTATAGACAGATGCTAAAAGAAGGAGTTCGCCAAGAGATTGAATGGGGTAAGTACGCTATTGGTGATAATATAGCAGGCTTATCTACAACTATGATTGAAGATTATATCAAATACCTAGGAAATCTCCGTGCCCTAGGACTTGGGTTTGAGCCACTTTTTGAGGGTTATACAGAAATACCTCAAGCAATGAAATGGGTAGATGAGTACTCAGATCCAAACGCAGTTAAGACTGACTTTTTCGAAGCTAAGGTAACTGCCTATTCTAAATCATCTATAATTGAGGATGATCTATAAAATAAGATTAAAAAACAGAGCTGGTTGGCTCTGTTTTTTGTTTTGAAATATTTTTTAAGCATTTGTTTCACGTGAAACACTATCTTTCTATCGTATCTCGTATAGAATCTGCCATGGATAGGACGAGGGACTTATTAGCAAAGGGGCCTACTATTATTATTGTTTGGTAAGTATCGTCATTTTGTATTACAAATTTTTTGCCTGTGAGGGTGTTTTCTCTTGATACGAGTCTGATTTCTCCTTCTAAGATGCCGTTTTTTTCCTTAACTTCACCCATATTTATTAGCTGGATTGGGTAGATTATATCTCCTGAGTTTAGGCTGTAGCAATCGTAGTTATTGCCGTCTATTTTATCTTCTTTTATTATTATCTCTCCTATAACCTCGTTATCTTTTTTGGCCAGGTAAGATTTTAGGCCGTCTTCTTCTTGGTTTAGGTAGAAGTTTTCTGGGATTTTCATAGTGAGTCCATCAAGGATTATTTTTTTTGTGGCATAGACTGACAGGTTATTGCTGTAGGATTTGAATGATTTTCTTACTTCGACTGGGTCGTTACCTGCTAGGTAGGATGTCATTAGGATATCAGCCATAATTTTCCCGCTGGATTTGGTATTAGTTTCTTTTATTAGAAAATATATGGTCGAGTTTTGCCCTTTTATAAAAAAGTGAGTTGATTGACCTTTGCCGTCTTCACTTATAAAATATGCGCTATCTATGTCATTAAATTTATTCCTAAGGGGTTTTGACCTTAGCTTATCTTTAAGATTATTTTCTTTGATTATTTTTTGGGAAAGGTCTATAAGATCGTAGTCTCTCTTTATATTTTTAAAACTTATTAAAACCTTATAGGATGGGTCTATGGGAAAGTCTACAAAGTAGCTTTCATCTTTTTTGAAGATTTCGCATCTTTCCGGTATTCTAAAATATATGTCTTGAAGTTTTACTTCCTTGTTATAGTCTAGGTTGTCTAGGTCTTTTTTTGTGTAGGTCCTATCATCTTTTGTAACTGATGATGGGTAGGCTATTAGTCTTTTATCTGTGTAAAGACTCTTATCTTGGGTGAAATTATCAAGTTTTGCCAGGGCGTAAGTTTCTTCATTTATTTTATTTTCTTTTGCGCACCCTACACTAAAAAGGGCAATTATTAGTAGGATTAGGTTTTTTTTCATATTTTTCCTCGAAAATTTAAAATATTTAGCTTATTTTGTCTAGATTATACCCGTTTTGGGTAAAAATATGATATAATTTAGTTATGAATAGGGGGGGTGAATTATGACTGATGACATTTTAAACCAAGTGAAGTCGGCTGAGATGTCGGCTGAAAAAGAACTTGGTTTGGCCAAAGATGAAGCTTTGAGCCTAGTTAGTGAGGCCAGAGTCAAGGCGGAAGAATCCTATAAGGAGGATGTTAACCGTACTAAGGCTAAGGCAAAAAAACTAGTCGATGAGGCTAAAGTCGAGGCCCTTGAAAAAAGTAAACCAGTATTAGAAAAAGCGAGGGAAGAAGCAGAAGAGATTAAAAAGATTGATTTAGATAAGATCTCCAAGACTGTTGATTGCCTTGTAGAAAGGATAGTGAATAATGGCAATAGTTAAGATGAATAAATTTAATCTTCTAAGCTTTGAAGAAAAGCGTAGTAGCCTATTAAATATTCTTCAAAATTTTAACTATGTGCATTTTAACGACCTAGAGATTAGTGAAGGCGAATCCTATCTAAAAGAAGTTAAAAACGAAACTAAGCTAAATGCCCTAGATGAAAGTCTTGAGAAGCTTCACTACAGTATAGAAACTGTAAATAAGTTTGCTGGTGAAGAAAAGACTGACTTAAAGAGATTAGACCTTGATAGGGTTTATAAGGCAGGCGGCAATTTTGATTTTGACCTTATTTATGATAAGTTGATTAAGTTAGTTAAAGAAAGGGAAGGCCTGGTTGAAAAAAGGCAAGCCTTAAGCCAAAAGATTGACGATTTGAGTCCATGGAAGGATATTGATATAAATTTAAGTAATCTCTATGATTCAAAAAGAGTTTATTTGGAGACTGGATCTATATCAAGTCAATTTTATGACACACTCAAGAAGACTCTAGTTGAAAAACACTTAGATGAGTCTATGGTCCACCGCTATAGCGAGGCTGATAAGTTAAGCTACATAGTGGCCATATCTTCCCTTGATGAAGAAGAAGAATTTAAAGAGATCCTTAGAGAATTTGGTTTTGTAAGGATTAGGGTAAGGGCAGAAGGTTCAGTCCTTGATAGTCTAAAGAATTTTGAAAGTGAGAGAAAGACTGTTGGGGCGGATATAGAAAAACTTGAAGCAGAGATTGCTGATTTTTCTAAATATTTAGAAGATTTCTACCTTTATGAGTCCTACCTTGAAAACGAAAGGAAAAAAGAAGCTAGTGCTGAATTTTTCTTGAAAACCAAGTCTATGGATGTGATAGAAGGCTATCTTCCAGCTACTATGACTGAAAGATTTAAAAAAGACCTAGAAGAAGTTTTAGGAGATAAGTATATCCTAGATATCAAAGAAGCTTCTAAGGATGACCCAAAGGTGCCTATAATACTTGAGAACAACAAGATAGTAGAACCTTATGAGTCAGTCGTAGAAACTTACGCTCTACCTAGATATGATGAGTTTGACCCATCCTTATTGGTGGCAATCTTTTATAGTATATTTACAGGATTTATGATAGGAGATTTAGGCTATGGACTCTTGGGAGTTATAGCGACTATTGTAGCTCTTAAGGTAAAAGATTTTCCAAAGTCAACTGAGAAAATGGTCAAGCTATTTTTGGGTATTTCCCTATCGGCTTGTTTTTTTGGTTTTATCTTTGGTTCAGTCTTTGGTGGTATCATAGATGTACCATTTGGTTGGGTAGATACACAAAATGATATAAACACCCTTATTACCATGAGTCTTATCATAGGTGGCATAGCCCTATTTGTTGCTCTTGGTATGAAAGCCTATATGTATATAAGAGATGGCAAACCAATGGATGCTGTATATGATGTAGTATTTTGGTATATGGCAGTTGGAGGACCTATCTATTATGTTTTAAGCAAAAATAAAATCGGCCTTTACCTTATGGGTATAGGTATGGTTGGTATAGTGCTTTTTGCAGGTAGAAATGCCGAGTCAATTGGCGGTAGGATAGGATCAGGAGTTTATGATTTATACGGCATTACCTCTTGGGTTGGAGACTTTGTATCCTTCCTTAGACTTATGGCCCTAGTTCTATCAGGAGGCTTTGTAGCCTACGCAGTCAACGTAATTGTTAAGATGCTCTTTGGTGGGGGCATAGGAGGAATTATAGGCGGTATTATCGTCTTTGTAGTATTCCAACTATTTAATATGTTCCTATCTTATTTATCAGCCTACGTCCACTCTTTAAGACTAGTTTATGTAGAAATGTTTAACAAATTCTACGAAGGTGGCGGGGTTAAATTTAGAGAAATGTTAGAAGATACTAAACAAATAATAATTAATAGAGGAGAAAGAAAATGACAGATTATTTAGTTGAAAATGGCGGATTAGTATTTGGAGTTTTAGCTATGGCTTTAGCTACACTCTTATCAGGTATGGGAAGTGCTAAAGGAACAGGTATGACAGGTGAGGCTGCAGCAGCTCTTACAGTTGAACAACCAGAAAAGTTTGGTAAGGTTCTAGTTCTACAACTACTACCAGGTACCCAAGGTCTTTACGGTTTTGCTATTGCCTTCTTTATCATGGGTAAACTAAGCCCAGATATGACATTTGCTGATGGCTTATACTTCCTAATGGCAGCTCTACCAGTAGCTATAGTAGGTTACTTCTCAGCTGTAAAACAATCTAAGGTAGCTATAGCAGGTATCAACATCCTAGCTAAAAACGAACCAGAATTCGTAAAAGGTATGATCTACTCTGTAATGGTTGAGCTTTACGCAATCTTAGGATTTGTTATTTCCCTACTACTTGTTATAAGAGCATAATATTAGGATAAGATTATGACTAATCTTGATTTAATATTAGGATCTATAAAGACAAAGGCAGAAGAAGAAAAAAATCAGATATTAGAAGAAGCTAAAAAAGAAGCTGACCAAATCCTAAACGAAGCTAAAGAAAAAGCAAAAGGTGAGGCTGAAACTATCATGAAAGATGCTGAAAAAGAAAGTAAGCTTGTCCTTGATAATGAGAAATTATCCTCATCTCGTAAGGCTCGTGATATAAAAATAAAGGCAAAAAATGAGCTTATAGACGAAGTTTTAGCAAAGGTCCTAGATAAACTTAAAGATTTAGACAGACCAGCCTATAAGAGATTTGTTCTAAATAGACTTCAGGACTTCCCACATTCAAAAGCGGAAATAATCCTTAAAGAAGGTATGGACTTTGCCTTTAATTCTAGTGAACTAAAGGGACTTAGGGTTTCAAACGAAACTACTGATGATGGTTTTATCATAAAAGATAACGATATAACCTATGATAACTCTTTTTCATCAATTCTTGACTATGAAAAGGATGAAATCAAGAAAATAATATCTGACGCACTTTTTACTAAGGAAGAAATATGAATAGAGAAAACTTCATAGCAGCTTCTATATCCACCAGGATATACGAAGATGATCTGCTTAAGGCCCGAGACCTTGAAAGACTAAATGACTATGGAAGTTTAAGTGAAGTGATAAATGCTCTAAACGACTCATCCTACGCTAGCTTTATAGCAGATCTTGCCAGAGATGAGAAGTATGAAGAAATCTTAAATAAGGAACTAGTAAGGGTTTATGAAAAAGTATCCGATGTTACTCCTGATAAAAATATCAGCCAGTATTTAATCGAAAAATATAATTTTCATAACCTAAAATTAGTTGTTAAAGAAATTATCCAAGAGGAAGATTATTCTAAAATCTACTCAAAAATGGCAAATATAGACACAGCCTATATAAAAAGAGAACTTATAAAACTAGGTGATGAAGAACTTATAGAAGATAAGCTTTTAGAAAAAGACGAGAGAGATACCTACCTAGTCTATGCCAAAAAAGCTCTAGAAGCCTATAGGAAAACAGAAAACCCAGCCATGATAGACATATCCCTTGATAAGTCTTATTATGGAAGGGAACTTGACCTTGCCAAGGCTACAGGTCTTGACTCTCTTCTAACTTATACCAAGGAAAGTATCGACCTAGTTAATATCAAGACCCTTTTAAGAATTAGGGGCCAAAAACTTGATCTTGACTACTTGAGAGATTCTCTAATAGAGGGAGGAAACCTGGATAAGGATGACCTCCTAGAAATGGCAAGCCTAGATATAGAAGGGATTTTAGTAAGAACATCAAGCCTTGCTATTAATTCCTATCTAGAAGAGTACCTTGATAAGGATAAGTCTGATACGGAAAATCTTCTTAACCTAGAAAAAGCCATAGACGATCACTTTATGGACTTTGCAAAAAAAGCCAAGTCCATGACCTATGGACCAGAAGTTCTTCTAGGCTACCTAATAGCTAAGGAGCAAGAGATTAAAAATCTAAGGATAATATTTATCTCTAAGTTAAACTCACTTCCAAAAGACTTTACTAGGGAAAGGTTAAGAGAAACTTATGTATAAAATAGGAGTAATTGGCGATAAGGATTCGATTTTAGCCTTCAAGGCGATTGGAATTGACGCCTTTACAGCCATTGATGAAAAAGACGCAAAAAAACTAATAGATAAGCTTGCCAGTGAAGACTACGGTGTTATTTTTATAACCGAAGCTATGGCAAAGCTTTGTCAGGAAACAATAGATAAATACAGAGAAAGTATGACTCCAGCCATTATCCTAATTCCATCTAACAAGGGATCAATGGGTATAGGCCTTGCTGATATCAACCGTTCAGTTGAAAAAGCAGTCGGAGCCAACATTCTAAATTAAAGGAGCTTAATTTGAATATAGGTAAAATTACTAAAGTATCTGGACCACTAATAGAGGCAGAGGGCCTATCCGATGCTAATATCTATGACGTGGTTGAGGTATCAAAAGATAAGCTCATCGGCGAAATAATAGAGATGAGGGGAGATGTCGCAAGTATCCAAGTATACGAAGAGACAACTGGTATAGGCCCTGGCGATGAAGTTAAAACAACAGGTAGACCTCTATCAGTTGAGCTTGGACCAGGTATGCTTGAGAGAATGTACGATGGTATCCAAAGACCACTTGAAAAACTTGAAGATCTTGCAGGAAATTTCCTAGAAAAGGGAGTAACAGCACCAGCCCTAGACAGGGAAAAAGTTTGGGAATTTGAACCAGTAGCCAAAATCGGAGATGACCTAGTTGCTGGAGATATCCTAGGAACTGTAGAAGAAACTACAGTTATAACCCATAAGATTATGGTGCCTTATGGCATAGAAGGTAAAGTAAAAGACATAAAAGCTGGCGAATACAAGGTAGCTGACACAATCGCTGTTTTAGAAACAGAAGATGGCGATAAAGAACTAAACATGATTCAATATTGGCCAGTAAGACAAGGTAGACCAATCAAGGAAAAAATCGACCCTAATGAGCCACTTGTAACAGGCCAAAGGGTAATAGATACCTTCTTCCCAGTAGCTAAGGGCGGTACTGCAGCTATCCCAGGGCCATTTGGATCAGGCAAAACTGTAGTTCAACACCAAATTGCTAAATACGCAGACGCAGATATTGTAATCTATGTAGGTTGTGGTGAACGTGGTAATGAGATGACTGACGTATTAAATGAATTCCCAGAACTTGTTGACCCAAAAACTGGTGAATCAATAATGAAACGTACAGTCCTAATCGCAAACACATCAAACATGCCAGTAGCAGCGAGAGAAGCCTCTATATATACAGGTATTACCCTTGCAGAATACTACAGAGACATGGGCTATAACGTAGCCATGATGGCAGACTCCACATCTAGATGGGCAGAAGCCCTCCGTGAGATGAGTGGTCGTCTAGAAGAGATGCCAGGTGATGAAGGTTACCCTGCTTATCTTGCCAGCCGTGTAGCGGACTTTTATGAAAGAGCTGGAAAGGTTAGAGTTTTAGGAAATAGAGAAGATCTTGGAACCCTCTCTGTAATAGGAGCAGTATCGCCTCCAGGAGGAGATATGTCAGAGCCAGTAACCCAGGCAACCCTTCGTATAGTTAAGGTCTTCTGGGGACTAGATTACGATCTTTCTTACCAAAGACACTTCCCAGCTATTAACTGGTTATCATCTTATTCTCTCTACCAAGACAAGATGGATAAGTTTATAGACGAAAATGTTGACGAAGACTTCTCAACTATGAGAAAACGCGCCATGAGTCTATTGCAACAAGAATCAGGACTACTAGAAGTAGTAAGGCTTGTAGGACGTGACGCCCTATCTGATGATGATAAGTTAAAACTAAATGTAACAAAATCAATCAGAGAGGACTACCTCCAACAAAACGCCTTCCACGATATAGACACCTACTGTTCTTTAACTAAGCAAGATAAGATGCTAGACCTTATCCTTTATAACTATGATAAGTGCCTAGAAGCCCTATCTAATGGTGTTGAGATAAAAGAAATAGAAGGCCTTGAAGTTAACGAATCAATTTCAAGACTAAAACTAATCAGCGAAGAAGACAAAGAAAGATTTGACGAAATTAAAACTCAAATCGATCAAGCTATAAGCAAGCTAATAAAGGAGGCATAGACGGATGTTAAAAGAATATAAAACAGTAACAGAAGTAGTTGGCCCTCTTATGCTTGTTGAAGGCGTTGAGGGAGTAAACTTCGAAGAATTAGTAGATATAAAACTTCATACAGGTGAACACAGAAGAGGTAGGGTAATAGAAATAAGCAAAGACCGTGCCATGGTTCAGCTATTTGAAGGATCAACAGGTATCAACCTTGAAGGAACATCAGTAAGATTTTTAGGTAGACCACTTGAGCTTGCTGTAAGCGAAGACATGATAGGCCGTGCCTTTAATGGACTTGGTGAAGTTATAGATGATGGTCCAGAAATCATCCCAGAAGATAAAAGAGACGTAAACGGTACAGCTATAAACCCTGTCTCAAGAGAATACCCATCCGAATTTATCCAAACAGGTATCTCAACTATAGACGGCCTAAACACCCTAGTAAGGGGTCAAAAGCTACCAATCTTTTCTGGAAACGGTCTGCCACACAACCAAGTAGCAGCCCAAATTGCAAGACAAGCTAAGGTACTTGGAGATGATGAAGGCTTTGCGGTAGTATTTGCAGCTATAGGTATTACCTTCGAAGAAGCCCAATTCTTCATGGATGACTTTAAGAAAACAGGAGCAATTGACCGTTCAGTATTATTTATGAACCTAGCAGATGACCCTGCAATCGAACGTCTATCAACACCAAAAATGGCCCTAACTTGTGCAGAATACCTAGCCTTTGAAAAAGACATGCAAGTCTTAGTAATCATGACAGATATGACCAACTACGCAGAGGCCCTTCGTGAAGTATCTGCAGCCCGTAAGGAAGTACCAGGTAGACGTGGTTATCCAGGATACCTATATACAGACCTTTCTACAATCTATGAAAGAGCAGGTAAACTTCGTGGCAAACCAGGAACAATAACCCAAATTCCTATTTTATCAATGCCAGAAGACGATATTACCCACCCAATCCCAGACCTAACAGGCTACATTACTGAAGGACAGATTATCCTAGACCGTGGACTTTATAACCAAGGTATTGCCCCACCAGTATCAATCCTACCATCCCTATCAAGGCTTAAAGATAAGGGTATAGGCAAGGGCAAAACCAGAGAAGACCACGCAGATACCATGAACCAAATCTACGCAGCCTACGCATCAGGTGTAGATGCTAGAGAACTTCAAAAAATCCTAGGTGATTCTGCGCTTTCTGATGCAGACCTAGCCTTTGCAGAATTTGCCAAGGCCTTTGAAGAAAAATATATCAACCAAGGTTATTACACAAATAGGTCAATCGAAGAGACTCTTAACTTAGGTTGGGAACTTCTAAAGATAATTCCAAAATCAGAGCTTAAGAGAATTGACGACGCCCTAATAGAAAAATACATGGACTAGCCTATGGCAAGATTAAAAGTAACCCCAACTAGGATGAACCTAAACACCCTAAAGGGAAGACTTGCCACCGCCAAAAGAGGATATAAGCTATTAAAAGATAAGCAAGATGAGCTTATGAGACAATTCTTAGAGCTAATCAGAGAAAATAAAAAACTCAGAGAGGAAGTAGAAAAGGAACTATCAGATTCCTTCGCATCCTTCCTCATGGCATCAGCCTTCATGAGCCCAGAAGTCCTTGAAGAAGCGGTAAGCTTTCCAACCCAGGAAGTAGGCGTTGATATAAAAACAAAAAACGTCATGAGTGTTAGGATTCCTAAGATGGAATTTAAGGTAAATGTAAATGACAAGGCAACCATGTTCCCATACGGCTACGCGACAACAAGTGTTGGCCTAGATGAAGCTATACTCAAATTAAACCACGTAGTAGATAGGCTCCTAGAACTAGCTGAACTTGAAAAAACAACCCAGCTAATGGCAGATGAGATAGAATCAACAAGAAGAAGGGTAAATGCCCTAGAATACAGAACTATCCCAGATCTTGAAGAAACAATCAAATACATCAGAGCCAAACTAGAAGAAAACGAAAGAGCAACCATCTCTCGTTTGATGAAGGTAAAAGATATAATTTCAGAAGAAAGATAAACAAAACCACCGGG
>NZ_CALGYW010000016.1 GCF_937934665.1 uncultured Anaerococcus sp. | reverse complement strand
TAACTCCAAACCAATCACCACAAAAACGTGGAGTTTGTACATCAGTTAGAACAGTTACACCTAGAAAGCCAAACTCAGCTTTAAGAAAGATCGCAAGAGTTCGTCTTACAAATGGAGCTGAAGTGCTTTCTTACATTCCAGGAATTGGACACAACCTTCAAGAACACAGTGTTGTACTAATTAGAGGTGGTAGGGTAAAAGACCTTCCAGGTGTTAGATACCACATCATCAGAGGTACACTAGATACAGCAGGAGTTGAAGGAAGAAAACAAGGTAGATCTAAATACGGAGCAAAAAGAGGCTAGTAATTAGTTAAATAAGTGCATAATGTGCCTATTAATATAAAAATAAGGTATATGTGCACACTTTGCGATTTTGATCGAGTACTAAAGAATTTACACATAATTGGTAAAGGAGGGAAGAAAAGTGTCAAGAAAAGGACATATACCAAAAAGAGAGGTAATGCCTGATGCTAAGTATAACGATAGAGTTGTAACAAAGCTTATCAACAACGTTATGCTAGACGGCAAAAAAGGCCTTGCTACAAGAATAGTTTATGAAGCTTTTGATATAGTAGAAGAAACCAAAGGCGAAGATGCTATTGAAGTTTTCCACCAAGCAATGGGAAACATAATGCCTACTCTAGAAGTTAAGGCAAGAAGAATCGGTGGTGCAAACTACCAAGTACCAATGGAAGTTAGACCAGAAAGAAGACAAACACTAGCCCTAAGATGGCTTGTAAACTTCGCTCGTCAAAGAGGCGAAAAAACTATGGTTGAAAGACTTTCTAAAGAAATTCTCGATGCATCAAACAATGCGGGTGCCGCAGTAAGAAGAAAAGAAGAAATGCATAGGGCAGCAGAAGCTAACAAAGCTTTCGCGCACTTTAGATACTAAGGTTAGGGGGATAAATGCCTAGACAGGTAGCACTTAAAGATACCAGAAATATAGGAATCATGGCCCATATCGATGCTGGCAAGACAACTACCACCGAGAGGATGCTATACTATACTGGTAAAATTTATAAAATAGGAGATACCCACGATGGTACAGCAGTCATGGACTCCATGGACCAAGAAAAAGAACGTGGTATCACAATAGGATCTGCTGCAACAACAGCATTCTGGAAAAACCATAGAATCAATATCATCGATACACCAGGCCACGTTGACTTTACTGTAGAGGTTGAAAGATCTCTAAGAGTACTAGACTCAGCTGTAGCCCTATTCGATGCTAAAAGTGGTGTAGAACCACAATCAGAAACTGTTTGGAGACAAGCTGACAAATATAATATCCCAAGAATTTGTTTCATCAACAAAATGGATGCTACAGGTGCAGACTACTTCATGGCAGTAGACACAATCAAAGATAAGCTAAAAGCAAACGTAGTTCCACTAGAAATTCCAATAGGAGCTGAGCAAAACTTTGAAGGTGCAGTAGACCTTGTAACAATGAAAGCAGTAACATACTCTTCTGAAGACCTTGGAGCACATCCAAAAGAATCTGAAATACCAGAAGAACTTCTTGACCAAGCAGAAGAATACAGAAATAACCTACTAGAAGAATTATCAGAGGTAGATGATACTATCATGATGAAATACCTAGAAGGTGAAGATGTAAGAGAAGAAGAAATGAAAACTGCTATAAGAAAAGCAACAATTCAAAGAAAAATATTCCCATGTCTATTAGGTTCAGCCTACAAAAACAAGGGAGTACAACCACTACTAGATGCGGTAATCGACTACATGCCAAGCCCAGTAGATGTACCAGCTATTGAAGGTGTTGATCCAAAAGATCCAGAAGTGACACTAGAAAGACACCCTGGAGATGATGAACCAGCAGCAGCATTAGCATTTAAGGTAGTAACTGACCCATATGTAGGTAAGCTAATCTACGCAAGAATCTACTCAGGAACAATTGAATCAGGTTCTTACATCTACAACGCAACAAAAGGCAAGAGAGAAAGAGTTGGACGTATCATGCAAATGCACTCTGATAAGCAAGAAGAAATCCCAGTAGGTTATGCTGGAGATATCGTTGCTCTATTAGGTCTTAAAAATACAACAACAGGGGACTCTCTATGTGATCAAGATCATCAAATTATCCTTGAACAAATGGAATTCCCAGACCCAGTAATCTCTGTAGCAATCGAACCAAAAACAAGAGCATCTCAAGATAAGATGATTATTGGTCTTCAAAAACTTGCAGAAGAAGATCCAACCTTCCAAACAAGATCAGATGAAGAAACAGGTCAAACAATCATCTCAGGAATGGGTGAGCTTCACCTTGAAATTATCGTAGATAGACTACTAAGAGAATTCAAAGTAGAAGCAAACATCGGTAACCCACAAGTAGCTTACAGAGAATCAATCACTAAAGAAGCTGAAGCTCAAGGTAAGTTCGTAAGACAATCAGGTGGTTCAGGTCAATACGGTGATGTTATGCTTAGAGTTGAACCAGGCGAAGAAGGATCAGGAATCACATTCGAATCCAAAATCGTTGGTGGTGCAGTTCCAAAAGAATACATCAGACCAGTTGAAGAAGGTGTTAGGGAAGCAGCTGCAGCTGGTATCCTTGGTGGTTACCCAATGGTAGACCTACACGTAACACTATTCGACGGATCTTACCACGAAGTCGACTCATCAGAAGTTGCCTTCCACGTAGCAGGAAGCATGGGCTTTAAAAACGCAGTTGAAAAAGCAGGCCCAGTTCTACTAGAACCAATCGAAAAAGTTGAAATAACTACTCCAGACGAGTATCTTGGAGATGTAATGGGTGACGTATCATCAAGAAGAGGAAAGATAGACGGTATGAATCCAAAAGACGGAATCCACGTCCTAGACGCATTCATTCCACTATCAGAAATGTTCGGATACGCAACTGACCTAAGAAGTAAGACTCAAGGTAGGGCAACCTACGCAATGGGATTTGACCATTACGCAGAAGTTCCAGCATCAGTAAGAGACGAAGTAATTAATAAATAATAAATAGGAGAAATAATATGAGTAAACAATCATTTGAAAGAAGTAAACCACATATTAATATTGGTACTATCG
>NZ_CALGYW010000015.1 GCF_937934665.1 uncultured Anaerococcus sp. | reverse complement strand
AAGGAAAAATTTGAGGCTAGTAAGGCTTACCTTTATAAGATAGCAGGTATTTTAAGAGAGAGGTACAAAAAGTCATTTTTAGTAACCTTAGAGCTTATGAAGAATAAGAACTAAGCTGATAACGGTGCACTTACAGAACTCATTATATAGAGAACGATAGAGATATCTCGCTACGCTCGATATGGAGTGATGATTTCAGTTTTACCTTTGATTAGGTCAATAATTTTACTAAAAAGATTAATTTCAAAAAGGAAATAAAGGTTAATTATTAAATATAAAATCAAATCTAAAGCAACCCACCTCCTCTCGACCTTGCTCGAGGTAAACTAAATAGAGAGGTCTCTATAGTTACCTATATTATGAAGTTTGGTAGATGCACTGTTATTATATAAGAATTCCAAACTAAAAAACGCCTTAGCCATCTTTTGAGATGCTAGGGCGTTTTGCTTTTACTTCTTATTTTTTTAAAATTTTCCAATCTTACCCACAAATTTTTCTTTTATCTCATCTAGCCCATCTACTTTTAGGGCAAATATTATTGCAAGATAGACCAAAGCTGCCACAAGGATTGTTACAAATAGCCATATATTTGATGGTCTTAGGTTGTAGATGAAGTTTGCTACATGGCCTAGGGCAGTTGCTCCTATTAAAATCTTGCCTATGTTTTTAAAGATGTAGGCATTATCAAGCTTGCCAAAGTGTTTTATATACATAGTACTTGCAAGGCCTACTAGGACAAACTGGCTTAGGGTTGTTGCAAGGGCCAGACCTATTAGGCCGTATCTTGCACTAAGGGTGTAGTCTAGGAAGATATTTACACTTAGCTGGATAAAGGAAATTAGGGTTGGGATTTTGGTGTTTTGTATTGAGAAAAATGACAGGTACAAGAGATCCGCAATTGCTGGTCCTATTAGGTAGATTGTGTAGTAGAAAAGCACATCTGCTGTTCTTATCATATCTTCATAGCCAAAGGCCCCACGCATATAGACAAAGGAGATTATAGGTCTTGATAAAACCATTAGGCCTACAAGCGATGGGATAAATAAGATCATTATTTTTACCATGGTTTTGCTGGTTATGTTTTTTACCTCTTTGAAATTACCTTCTGCAGCTAGCTTTCCTATGATAGGGTAGGCTGTGATTTGGAAGGGTACTATAAAGGTCGATGAGACTATTCTTAAAATTTTAAGTGAATAGTTTACTACCGACACACCCCCGTCATTTGCTACAATAGATGCAAAGGACTGGTCAACTATGGTTGAGATATAGACTGCCGCCATGGAAAAGATGGTAGGTATGGATAGTTTTATCAAGGTTTTTATATCTCTATCTATGTCAAGCCATCCCCTTTTTCTTTTAAAACCTACCTTTCTTATCTTTCTTGGAAAGACTATAAATTGGACTAGGTAGGCTAGGAAGATTCCTACTGCCATGATGTAGATATTGCCTTTTGATATGGCTACTGTTATTCCTAAAATTATGTTTAGGATAAGTAGGGGCAGGGCTGGGGTTATAAAATCACCTTTGATCTGGAGGTAGGATGAAAATATGGCTGCGTAGATATTTGGATACATGGTTAAGATTACCGCCCTCATAAAAAGCGAGGCGATTTTTAGCTTATCTCCGTCATAGCCTATGGCAAACATCTTTACTATGTAAGGGGCAAAGACAAGGCCCAGGATCATAATTGTGGTGCATAAAAAGAGAGAGAAGTTAAGTAGCTTATTGGTAAAGATATCTCCCGCGGCCTCACCTCTTTCCTTGCTTATCTTTGAATAGGTGGGGATATAGGTTTTTGATAGAGCGTAGGTGATTACAGAAAATATGAGGGTTGCCGCTGTAGTTGATGTATTAAAGGCATCTGTGATTGCGCTGGTCCCATAAAAGTAGGAAAAAACCATTTCTCTAAAGAAGGAAAATAGCTTACCTATAAGGTTTAGGACCATGAGCATGAGGGTATTATTCATAAAATCCTCCTAACTTTAAGAAATCTTGCCTTTTTCCATTAAAAAGTAGATAAGCAAAGGACAGTCCTTGCTTATCTACTTTATTTTTATCTATTAATTTTTTTTGATAGGCTCCGCTTTGGGGCCATTTTTTATTAAAATCTCTAGTATTTATCATTAGTTGTTTAAGAATCTCTTTAAAAATTCCTTTGTCCTTTCATGTTTAGGATTTTCAAACATTTCCTTAGCAGAAGTGTTTTCTAAGATTATACCCTTATCCATGAAAAGCACCCTATCTGAGACATCTCTCGCAAAATCCATCTCGTGGGTTACGACAACCATGGTCATACCAGACTTAGCAAGCTTGGTCATTACCTCTAGGACTTCTCCAACTGTCTCTGGGTCCAGGGCGCTTGTTGGCTCGTCAAATAATAGGACGTCTGGATTCATACAGAGGGCGCGGGCTATGGCGACTCTTTGTTTTTGACCACCTGATATCTGACTAGGTTTGGCGTTTATATATTGGGCCATGCCTACAGATTCTAGGTATTTTAGGGAAGTGGCCTTAGCTTCTTCTTTTGACTTGCCTAAGACTTTGATTTGACCTATCATGCAGTTTTCTAGGATGTTTTTGTTATTAAAAAGGTTAAAGTTTTGAAAAACCATGCCAACATTGGACCTGTATTTTCTTTGATCAAAGGAGTGGTCTAGGATATTTTCACCCTTGTAGATTATTTCCCCATTAGTAGGGTCTTCTAATAGGTTTAGGCAGCGAAGGAGGGTAGACTTACCAGAACCTGATGAGCCTATGATTGTTACTACTTCTCCTTTTTCTACTTCCATATTTATGTCCTTTAGGACTAGGTTATCGCCGAATTTTTTTTCTAAATTATTTACTTTGAGTATTGACATTTATAACTCCTGTTGATGATTCTAAGATAAAGTCCCTATCGTTAAACCTTTTTTCAAGTAGGAGTAAGAGCCTAGTAATAGTAAAGGTTAGGACTAGATAAATTACTGCTGTGATTAGGTAGGTTGGGAAGTATTGATAGGTTGATCCTGCAACAGACCTAGACATGAAGAATAATTCTGTAACAGATATTACATTAAGGACTGATGTATCCTTGATATTAATTACAAACTCATTTCCAAGAGATGGAAGGATGGTCCTTATGGTTTGTGGGAGGATGATATTTGTCATTGCCTGCCAGTTTGTAAGGCCAATCGCCTTGCAAGCTTCAAATTGTCCACTATCGACTGCATTTATACCGCCACGAACTACCTCTGATAAGTAGGCACCGGTGTTAATTGATACAATTAAAATCGCTGCAAACATGGTTGATAGGTCGATATCAAAATATTGTTTGAGGCCGTAGAAGATGATTACAGATTGAACCATCATAGGGGTACCCCTAAAGATTTCTACGTAGATAGAAAGGAGGACATTTACAAATTTGTGGAAGTAGTATCCGACTGGATTTGTTCTTTTATTTACATCTATCCTTCTAATGATTGCTACAAGGAGACCTATTACAAAACCTAAAACTGTTGATAAGATTGCAATAAAAAGCGTATTTACAACACCCTTTAGGAAGAGGGAAGAGTATTTAGACCAAATATCCTTAACTTCTGTAAAGAAGGTTTTTGGAGCTTCATCCTTGGTAGTAATATCTACCATTTCGGTCATGATTTCTTCTTGGACCTTGTCTATATCAAGGCTTTCTAGGTAGGAGTTGATTTCTTCTGTCATAGGAGACCCTTTGACTAGTCCTACTGCTACAGTTGTATCAGAGTCTGAAGTTTCAAAATTATTTTCATCATCAAACTTGATGTAGGTAAGGTTTGGATTTGAAGAAATAGCTGACTCTGCGCCTGCTTCTTCTGATACATAACCGTCTAGGGTACCTGCGTTAGTAGCAGCTATCATGGTTGGGAAAGAGTCCATTGGTTCTTGTTTTATGACCCCATCCATTTGGTCAACCACATCTGCGTGGAAGGTACCGAGCTGGCCAGTTATTTTTGCTCCCTTAAAGTCGTGGATTGATTTTGCACCTATATATTTTGAGTCTTTTGGTACAACTATACACATCTTTGCTCTGTAGTAAGGAAGAGAAAAGTCGATTTGTTCGCGTCTTTCATCTGTTGGACTCATACCTGCTAGGATCGCGTCAATCTTACCACTAGTTAGGGCAGGGATTAGGCCGTCCCATTCGATTTTGTAGATTTCTAGTTTTTTGCCAAGCTTATCTGCAATATTTTGAGCAAACCTTACGTCGTAGCCATTGGCATATTCGCCAGGTGAATTTGCTACAGGGTAGCCCCCGTTAGAATCGTCTGTCTCTGAGAAGTTATATGGAGCGTAGTTTACCTCCATACCAACTCTTAGTACGTCTTCACTTGCATAAGTATTTCCGATTGGAAATAAGAGAATAATCGCAAGTAAGAAATTAATAAGTCTTTTCATAGTATTCCTTTCATAAATATATTTGATTGTAGATTTAAAAAGCCCTTACTATCCAAAACTGGATAATAAGGGCGAAAATCGCGTTACCACCTTAATTTATGTATTTTTCACAAAACACACCTCTAAAAGTACAATCATACTCCTTTGCTATAACGTGCAAAACTCGTTCTCGGATCTATTCCCCGAGAAGACTCCAAGGCTTTATTCGCTAAAGGTTCTGATATCCCTTCGCATCTTCTGGGACTCTCTTTAATCTTTCACTCTAGTTACTCTTCTTTTCTCTGTCTTTAGCTTAATATTACACCAAATTATATTTGCTGTCAAGTCATTGTGATAAAATATTTAAAAAAACTAATATTTATTTTTGGAGTAAAGTATTTATATGGACGTAAATGAGAGAAGAATAGAAATTATAAAAATTTTACAAGAAGCAAGCAAAGCTATTTCTGGAAAAAGTTTGGCAGATAAATTTGGCGTTTCAAGGCAGGTCATAGTCAAGGACATAGGTATCCTAAAGGCTTGGGGAGTAGAGATTGTATCAACAAATAGGGGCTATAAGCTAAAAGAAGCTAGGGCCTGTGAGAGGATAGTAAGGGTAAGACATGACAAAAAAGCCATAGGAGATGAGCTAAATATCTTAGTTGATAGAAATATTACCATCAAGGATGTCTTTATATGTCACAAGGTTTACGGGACTATTAGGAAAAATCTCGACATCTGTTCAAGAAATGGAGTTAGGATCTTTTTAGAAAATTTAAAAAACGATGCGCCCCTTCTTAAACTTACCTCAGGCATCCACTACCACACCCTGGTTTCTAAAAATCCTTCTGATATGGAAAATGCTCTAGAAATCCTAAGAGAAAGAAAATATTTAATAGAATAATTTCCTGGTGTATATACAGATAGGTTTTTTTGTGGTATCATTAAATAGAATATTTATTTAATGAGAGGATTTTATGAAAGAATTTTTAAAGAAAAAAGGAGTAAGCCTAGACCCTAGTGTCTATTTTATAGATGCCCTGGGGGCGATGGCTTTTGGTTTATTTGCCTCCCTGCTTATAGGGACAATAATAAACTCTGTTGGAAAGATTTTTGACCTGACCTACCTTACAGAGAGGATTTGGCCTTTGGCAAGTGGGGGAGCAGGAGCAGCAATTGCAACAGCCATAGCCTATAGCCTAGATGCTCCAAAACTCGTTTTATTTGCCAATACCATTGTTGGGATCGGAGCCTATGAGCTTGGAGGACCAGTTGGAGTCTATGTGGCAAGTATTTTTGCAGTTGAATTTGGAAAGCTTGTTTCAAAGACAACTAAGCTTGACATAATAGTAACTCCCCTTGTTACAATCCTTGTTGGGGTAATTTTGGGAGATGTGGTAGGTCCTTATGTGGCAAGTTTTATGACTAGGCTTGGAGATTTCATAGTAAGGGCAACTGAGATGCAACCATTTTTCATGGGAATAATCATATCGGTGTCAATAGGTATAGCTCTTACCCTACCTATATCATCTGCAGCTATCTGTATGATGCTTTCCCTATCAGGCCTTGCGGCAGGGGCTGCGACTGTGGGATGCTGCTGTCAGATGATTGGTTTTGCGGTAATTTCCTATAGGGATAATGGAATAGAGGGACTTTTTGCCCAAGGTCTTGGTACATCTATGTTTCAAGTGCCAAACACCATCAAAAACCCGTGGATTTGGCTGCCACCAACCCTTGCTTCAGCCATCCTAGGGCCTGTTTCGACCATGGTTTTTAAGATGACAAATATTCCCCTAGGAGCAGGCATGGGCACAAGTGGACTTGTTGGACAAATAGGAACCTTCCAGGCCATGGCAGGGGAGAATTTTACAAGCCTTTTTATAAGAGTGGTAGTCCTTCAAATAATATTGCCAGCGATTTTATCCCTTATCATTTATAAAATAATGAAAAATAAGGGCCTTATTAAAGACGGGGATATGAAAATAGATTTTTAAATTATAATCTTTACTTTCCTTACAATAATTTTAATGGAAATTTAAGGACAAATATCATATAATTAAGACAAAAGCATAGTAAATATGCTTTTGTCTTTTCAAAAAATAAATAGGAGATAATATGACAAATAAAACACCAAATTTTGATAAATTTAAAATAGAAACTCAACCAGATACCCATATAGGCAAGATTATTGCCGTTATGAGTGGTAAGGGAGGAGTAGGAAAGTCATCTGTGGCAAGCCAAATAGCTGTAAGCCTTAAAAACAAGGGCTATGAAGTAGGACTTTTAGATGCAGATATTACAGGCCCTTCTATAGCAGAAGCCTTTGGTATAGATGATGTAGTCAAGGGCACTGCTGAAGGGATTATGACTCCAGCTAAGGCTGATAATGGTCTAAAACTTATTTCAACTAACATGATCCTACCAAAAAAGACTGACCCAGTAGTTTGGAGATCATCTATTGTGACAGGGGTTATCAAGCAGTTTTATACAGACGTAGACTGGGGTAAGATTGACTACATGGTTGTAGACATGCCTCCAGGAACAGCAGACGTGCCACTTACAGTTTTCCAATCCCTACCAATAGACGGGGTGGTAGCTGTAGCAACTCCTCAAGGTCTTGTAGAAATGGTTGTGGAAAAATCTCTAAAGATGGCCAAGATGATGGGCAAAAATATCATAGGTCTAGTTGAAAATATGTCCTATTTTGAATGCCCTGACTGTGGAAGCAAACACGCTATCTTTGGCGAATCAAATATAGAAAAAGTTGCAGAAAAATACGGAGTAGACACTCTAGTTAAACTTCCAATAGACCCATCTATAGCATCTAAGATTGACGCAGGGATGGCAACTGAGATTCACAATGAACTACTAAATCCTATTATAGAAAAAATTGAAGGATTAGACTAAAATGAAAAAGAAAATGCTTACCCTAAGTTTGGCCTTTTCGCTTATTTTATCAAACCTTGCCTATGCGGCAGGTTTTGATAAAAATAAGGACGATATTATTTATGGTGTCGCTTTAGATAGTAAGCAAAGAAAAATTGTTGATAATGCTGTTGGCATAAGTGCGGAAGAATATAATGTGGAAACTGTGAATGGAGCTGACCTTAAAAAATATTTAGGCTATGGTACAGAAGATTATAATATGATCTCATCTATAGTTGTAAAAAGACTTGAAAAAGGATCTGGTATTAGGGTAATTATAAAAACTCCTGGCAATATCAACCAAATTACTGAAGCCCAATACACAAATGCGGCCATCACAGCAGGATTAACTGATGCAGAAATCTATGTAGCAAGTCCAAAGCCTGTTACTGGCGAATCTGCCCTAGTAGGGGTTTATAAGTCAGAAGAGCTCCGCGGGGAAAATCTTGACCCAGAAAGAACAAAAACAGCCCAAGATGAGCTAAAAACTGTGATAGAAGTATCTAAGGAAAATGAATCTAACCCTGACTTTGACAGCAAAAAGTTAGATAGCGCTGTAATTGAAGTTAAGCAAAAATTGGCTGATTATAAGGAAGAAAATGGTAAAACTGCATCAAATGATCAAATTACAACTTATATAATCGACGCCCTTAAAAATGTAGATATGGACAATGTTTTGTCAAACAACAATATAAATGTCTTGGTAAATTATTTCAACTCTTATCAAAATACTTCAGCCATAGATAGCAAGGAAGTCAGAGACAACCTAGTGAAACTTGCCAAGGACATAGGGGGCAAGGCAGGAAAATTTTATGAAGATAACAAAGACTCCATAGACAAGTTTGCCAAAGACAACAAGGAAAACTTTGATAAAATCGCCCAAGACGCCAAGGACTCAGGTCTCTTAGATAAGTTTATAAACTTCTTAAAAGACGTTTTTAATTCGATAATAAGCGTATTTACACAAGATAATTCATCAAATAACGGATAGTAAACACAAAAAAATTGCTGACACGAGGAATCCCCTCGTTCAGCAATTTTTTAGTTTACTATTCTTTTTATTGAGATTGGGTTTCTGATTGGGCTTATGATTATACCTGTTCTTGGGCTTGAGGCGTGGACCATATTGCCGTAGCCATCAGCTATACCAACGTGGGTTATATTATATAAGCTTGTTCCAAAAAATACCAAATCTCCGGCCTTTTCCTGGCCAAATGGTACTTCCATTCCGTATCTTTGTTGGCTTTGGGCAAAGTGAGGTAAGCCTATTCCTATAGTCTGATATACTCTCATGGTAAAACCAGAACAGTCTATACCATTATATAAGTCTTCTCCGCCAAAGACATAAGGATTTCCTAAAAACTTAACAGCATATTTGTAAAGGTCTATACCTGTTTGGCTTCCTGCCATGTGGACAGTTAGCTCAGGAAGATCACTTGTAGCCTCATAAGTTTCCCCTTCTGTTAGGGTATAAATTGGGCCTTGGTCAAAGCTTGGAGTTTGCCTAAAGGTTATAGATTCGTTTAGCAAATTATAATAGCTATAAAATTTATCGATAGTTTCTTGGTCCCTAAAGGAAAGGGCTAGGTCCTTAAAGTGGACATAACCGATTTTCTCTTTAGAATTTGCAATTTCATCATTTATTGTGACGGTAGCAGGTGTCCCTCCATCGCGTCCTAGGGTTTCTACTGGGACTTGTTCTAGGGTTAGGGTTTCTACAAAACCTTGTCGGGCCTTGGCTAGCCTATCAGAAATATTTACAAATTTATTGTCAAAACGATCCTGTTCATAGGAAACTTTGACAAAATCATCTACATTTATAAACTCTAAGATGGTAAGCTTAGTACCCTCTCTCAGAGTATAGCTAGTAAGGTTATCAGCATCATCTGAAGGGTCTTTTTTTATCTCTGTATCATTTACAAGACTGGTGTGGTTTAGCTTGTAGAAATGATTTTTTTCGACAAAGCCTACCCTTCCTTGGTATTCTATTTTATAATAATTATCATCTTCTGCCATCATATTATATAGGTCTGTAGTGTCTATATTTGCCTTTTTAGTGAGATTTCCTTCTTCTTCTATGTAAAAATTTGAAGAATCAGCTACTTCCTTATTTATCATAACACTATCTGCTAGGGCTGTTTTTGGAAATAAGAGCCCCAGACCTAAAATTAGGCAGGAGAGATATGACTTGGGTCTTTTAAGCATATAATCTCCTTATCACCATAATTTTATAATTTTTTTTGAAAATAAGTCAATAGCTAAAAGCGTTTAAATAATTCATAGGCAAAATCAACCAATTCTCCTGAAAAGTCATATCTCAAATAAGCTGGGTCAAGATGCTTAATTCTCACCCTATCTAAGGCATCAGCATCCTTGAAAAGCTTGGCAAGCTTCTTTGTTCTTTCGAAATCATCCTTAGGGCCTATGAATTCTCTGATGGTTTCATTCATTATCTTATCATCAGAAGAGTGGGCCGCAATGACAGCTTGGATAACACCATCATCACTCTTTTCTGCATAGGAATAGCCTATGGATTCCTTGGCTGCCCTGTGGCCGTGGTCTGTATCCCAACCATCATTTACCCTTTTTGTATCATGAAGACTGGCAGCATTTCTTAAAACGTCTGTGTCTTTTTGATCAAGCTTGTAATGGAAGGCCAAAAGGTGGGAGAAAAATATTACCCTTTCTATATGGTCCCTGCCGTGGATATTTGAATCAAAAAGGATCTCCATATTTAATCTCTGGTAAGAATCCTTTAGAACATCGTAGTAAGTTGAATTAACGAAGTCATTAATAAATGGGTAAGCTTTTATCCATTCTTCATTTTCTAATATATCTATTATCTTCATGGTTTCCCCTTTCATTATATTTAAAATCCTACTTATATTGTATCACTTATCTTATTAAAGTACATTAATATTAATATATAAAAAAATTTAGGAGAGTGACTTTATGTTTTTTGATAGAAATGAAATCGATAGGAGAATAAGACAATCTATTGTAAAAAGTGAAAAGGCCATAGGAAAAGGAGAGGTGGCTTCATACATACCAGAACTTTTAAATGTAGACCCAGATACCTTTGCCCTATCTATCACATCTACAACTGGAGACACCTATAGCTATGGAGAGGTAGATAAGGAATTTTCTATACAGTCCATTTCAAAAATCCTAGACCTCTTGGTTGCTCTTAATGACAATACTATAGAGGAAGTTTATAATAAGGTTGGTAGCGAGCCAACCAGGTACGAATTTAACTCCCTAGTGCCTATTACAAATAAGCCAGCCAATCCCTTTATAAATGCAGGAGCTATTACAACATCGTCCATGATAAGGGGGATGGGAGTAGATGATAAGTTTGAGAGAATTTTAGATTTTTATAAACTAATATCAGGTTCTGATAAGGCAAGGCTTATGAAGGATATCTATGAGTCAGAGATGGAGACATCTGATAGAAACAAGGCCATATCCTACTACCTAAAATCTAAGAAAATCTTTGACCTTGACCCAAATGAAGTCCTAGACTTATATATAAAATCTTGCTCCATAGGATCAAATGTAGAGGACCTATCCCATTTTGGTGCAGTACTTGCCAACAAGGGCTACGGTCTATACGAAACCAAAGACCTAATCCCAGAATCAATAGTATCAATACTAGTAAGCCAAATGTCATCTTGCGGGATGTATGAAAACTCCGGCCGCTACCTGATGGATGTAGGCATCCCATCAAAATCAGGAGTAAGTGGTGCCATCCTAGGCATAGTCCCAGGCCTATGCGGCATAGCGGTATATTCGCCAAGGCTTGATAAAACAGGCAACTCAGTAAGGGGCAAGGAACTACTTAAAATTCTATCCTATGAATTAGATCTGAATATTTTTATAAGATAAGAATAAAACTTCTACTTGACAAAATTCTATTGAGTAGAAGTTTTTTATTTTGAAATTTTCATGGAAAATTATTGATTTTTAAGTATAATTATTTTTATATCAATTTTTTTGCTTTGTTTAATGTGCTAAAAATGGAGGTGAAATGAATCCTATTATCAATTTTCTAGGGATAAGAAAGAGAAAATTCGCTTACTTTGCTCTTTTTATTCTGGCCCTAGTTTCAAATCTTCTTTTAATCTCAGCACCCCTAATCCAAAAGTCTTTGGTAAATAATTTGTTGTCTGGAACTATTTTAAAAAGCGATATTTTAAAGTTTTTACTGGTGAGCTTATCTGTAGTAATCATAAGTTTCATCCAAATTTATATGCTAAATAGGATTAAGATTTTAGTACAAAAGTCTA
>NZ_CALGYW010000014.1 GCF_937934665.1 uncultured Anaerococcus sp. | reverse complement strand
GTATCTTTTGATAAGACATTAAAGAAGGCTGAGTATCCTGCTACTCTTACTATTAGGTTTTTGTGTTTTTCTGGGTGGTTTTGGGCGTCTATTAGAGTGGCTTTGTCTACTACGTTGTATTGGATGTGGTAGCCTTCTAGGCCGTCGAAGAAGGCTCTGGTTAGGGCTATTAGTTTGTCTTTGTTGCCTTTTTTATCTAGCATGGTTGGGGTTACTTTTTGGTTTAAGAGGACCCCGCCTGTGATGTCTCTGGTTGGAAGTTTGGCTACAGATTTTAGGACTGCTGTTGGACCGTTTAGGTCTGAACCGTGGCTTGGTGAACATCCTTCTGCTAGGGCTTCGCCCTTTTTTCTACCGTCTGGTGTTGCAAGGGTTCCTGCTCCTTGAGGTACGTTGGCTGAGATTGATGAGGTGCCTGCGTAGTAGCATCCACCGATTGGTCCCCTACCGTATCTGGTGTTTTTTGCCTTTTTAATTTCATCTATATAAGAATTGTAGGCTCTTCTTCCTAATAAATCTACGTAGTCATCATCATTGCCATATTTTGGAGCAGCTTTTAAAAGCTCTCTGATTTCCTCACCCCTAGGTCCTTCAAAGTTATCCATGAGGGCAGTCCATAGTTCTTCCTTGCCAATTGTCTTATCTTCAAAAATAGTTTTCTTGATCGCTGCAAGGGAATCTGCTGTATTTGCTATTCCTACCTGAAGGCCTGAGATAAAGTCATAAACTGCTCCACCTTCCTTCATGGTTAAGCCTCTTTCTATACAATCATCTGTTAGGACACTTGCAAGGATGTCGGCTGTGTTTTCTTCTTGAATCATGTCACAAACTGAGTCTACTACTACTGTTTGCCTTGCCATTTCCCTGACAGTCTTATCCCAAGAATCCATGAAATCTTCAAAATCATCTAAGTCTTTAAATGCTTTTACATCTTTTATTAGTGGAGTGCCTGTAGCTGGGTCCTTACCGCCGTTCATGGCAATTAAAATACCCTTGGTGAAGTTTAGAAAGCTCATGCCTGTACACCTATAACCCCACTTGCCTGGGACAGCTGTTTCTACACATCCTACCGCACAGTAGTTGTAGGCGTCTTCTTCTTTTACACCCTTTTCTATAAAGGATGGGATGATTACTTCATCTGAGTTAAAGGCTGGCATACCAAAACCACATCTGATTACCTCTAGACATTCCTTCATGAAGTCTGCTGGTAGATTTTTATGATACCTTACTGTTAGGTTTGGTTGTGGGAGGTGGCACTGAGCGATTGTCTTAAGAATTAGCCAGCTTGTCTTGTTTGTGGCATCTTTTTTATCCTTGGTTTGGCCTCCTATGGTCACGTTTTGGTAAAGAGGGCTACCTGCAGAAAATACTGTATGACCCCAAGGTCTTACCTTATTTATTGAGTAGGTTTTTAGCCAAAGATTAACAAGGACTTCGCTTGCTTCATCTTCTGTAATCCTACCGCAGGCTAGGTCTTGTCTGAGATAAGGATCTAGATATTGGTCAACCCTACCATAGGAAACTGAGTGGCCGTTTGATTCTATTTGTAAAATCAAATGGCAGAGCCAAATGGCTTGGACTGCTTCTTTGAAAGTCCTTGCCGGTTCATAAGGGACCCTCCTTAGCATCCTGCCTATTTCTAATAACTCATCTTTTCTTTTTTCTTCTTTTGTATCTCTTGCCATATCTTCTGCAAGGACTGCATACCTTAGGGCAAAATCCCTAACTGCGTCTATTACTATGATACAAGCCTTGTAAAAGTAGGTTTTTTTGATATTTTTATAATCAGACAGGTCAAGCTTTCTTAGCTTTTCCTCTGCCCTTCTCTTATATTCCTTCAGGCCAACTTTTAGCATATTGGTGTAATCAGCTGCGAAGTGACCGTCACCACTGGTTACCTTGCCTAAAAAGGAAATTATGCCTAAATCTGCGTATTTTTGAGCTGCATCAGGCATGTAAGGTTTGCCCTTATCGTATATGGTATTATTTTCCCAAAATGGGTAAATGGTCCTTAGTTTTTCCTTGTTTTCTTCTGTGATTGTGAAAACATCTCCGTCACGCTTTTCTAGCTCGTCTAGCTCGTCAATTACCCATTTCATGGCATACTCAGGGAAAATTGGCGCAGCCCTATTTGAAGAAGCTTGGTTACCCGCTATAAGGCCACAGTCTTCTATGTAGATTGACATATTCTCCAAAATATCCTTTAGCATCAAGGCTCTTTTGATGTGGAGGGGTTTGTTTTGGTTTTTCTTATAAGACTTTGTTACAATCTCTGCCCTTTCTACGCAAATTTTTGGAGTTCTATCTAAAAGCTCATCTCTTAATCCTTGCATCCTAGGTGTAAGATTTCCAAAATAAGTGCTACCGTATGTTGACTTTGTCATGATTTTCCCTTTCTATTGTTAATTTTATATTATCTTTCATTCGAAAGTTATTTGTATTTCTAATGCAATTTTACTTTGGACTTTCTCCCTTGTCAATTATTATTTATAAGTAATCCAACAATGGTATAGTCTCTATAAAGAAAGAATTTAGCAAAGGATGAATTATGAATAAAAATTACGAACTAGTCAAAAGTGAAAATTTCCCTTCTATAGGAGTAGAAGCCTTTCACTACAACCATATAAAAACCGGGGCGAATATTATCTTTGCCAAAAAAGACGACGCCAACAAGACCTTTGGAATTGGTTTTAAGACTCCTCCAACAAACTCCAAGGGCCTTGCCCATATTATGGAACACTCAGTTTTAAACGGATCAGCAAAGTTTCCATCCAAGGATCCTTTTATGGCCATGGCCTCTTCAAGTCTGCAGACTTTTTTAAATGCCATGACCTATCCAGACAAGACTGTTTTTCCTGTTTCAAGTGAAAATGACAGGGACTTTAGAAACCTCGTTGACGTCTATACTGATGCAGTTTTTGCCCCCCTTGTTGTAAGCAAAAAGGAAATCCTTGACCAGGAAGGATGGCATTTTGATATCGAGAACGATGAGGTTGTGGGAGTTTCCGGTGTAGTTTATAACGAAATGAAGGGAGCCCTATCAGACCCTGAAAGCATCATAGATAATGATATCAATACCTACCTTTACAAAGAATCCCCTTATGAGTACGAGTCTGGCGGAGACCCTAGGGTTATAAAAGACCTAAGCTTTGATGAGTTTAAAGAATTTTACGAAAACCACTACCACCCATCAAACGCCTATATCTACTACTACGGCAATATCGAGGACATAGACCCCTACCTAGCTAGGCTTGATAGAGATTACCTATCAAAATATGACAAAAAAGACCTAAGGCTAGATATAAAAGTTAGGGAAAATATCTATAAGGAAAAAATCGAATCCACCTATCCAGCAAGCGAAGAAAATAAAGGCCAAGACTACCTAACCTACGCCATGCTTACCCACTCTGCCCTAGATGTAAAGGAAACACTCACAGCGGCCATCCTTGTAAATACGCTCTTTAATATGGATTCATCTAAGATAAGGACAGAAATCCAAGAAAAACTAGATCCAGAGTATTTCTACGCAAGAAATGCCTATGGCAATAGGTCTGCCCTTATTATCCAGGCTCAAAAAACTGACTCCGCTAAGGTAGATGACTTTGTAGAAATAATAGAAAGAGGTCTAAAGGAGGCAAGCGAGAATATCAACAAGGAAGCTCTTAAGTCAGCCTTCTCACTCTTTGATTTTGCCCAAAGAGAAAACCTAAACTCTGTTAATGCTGGTCTAAACTACTACCTATCCATGTCCTTTGATGCAGATCCTTTTGAAGTATTTAGGGTGGTTGACTACTTAAAAGACTTAAAAGCCCTAATTGGCACTGGCTACTACGAGAACTTTATAAGGAAGTTTTTCCTAGATAATCCTACTAAACTTATTCATATTTCAAAACCTTCTGTAGACTATAATAAAAAAGAAGAAGAAAATTTCAAGGCCTACCTAGAAAAAGTCAACGAAGAAATGACCCCAGAAAAACTTGCCGAGATAAAAAAAGACCTAGATAAACTTAAGGCCTACCAGGCAAGCGAAGATACAGAAGAAATCAAGGCCATGATTCCAAAGCTTGATATAGAAGATGTGCCAACAAAGACCACTCCAGTTCCTAGAGAAGTTAAAACTGATACTTTTGAATACGTCTTTAACGACCTTGCCACAGCAGGTCTTATCTATACTGATATGTATTTTAATGTAAACCACCTAGACCTAGAAGAGTTCAAGTACGCCCAACTTCTTGGCGAACTTATGGGGTCAGTTGATACCAAAAATATGAAATATACAGAGATTGATAACCTAATCTGGCAAAAACTCGGATCTCTAAACTTCTCCATCATGACCTTTAGAAAGGGCCTAGATGAGATTGATAGGACCTTTAGGGTGACATTTAAAACCCTTCCTAGCTATGCCAAGGATGCAGCGGGTATAATAAAAGACTTTACAAGTAATTCCCTCTTTGATAATAAGGCTCGTATCCTCGAACTTTTGAGGATTAGAAAGTCAATTTTTGAATCAAGGATGTATGATATTGGCCATATGATTGCTATAAACAGGGCAAATTCTCATATAGATAAGCACGCCTTTATCCAAGAAAACCTATCAGGCCTAGCCTACTATGACTTTATCAAGGAAAATATAGACCTAGGTCAAAATAACTTTGAAAAACTAAAAGAAAGGCTCGAAGACGTCTATAAAAAAATCTTCACCAAGGACCTTTCCATAAATGTAACAAGCGAAAAAAAGGGCTATTACCTTATGAAATCAGCCATAAACGTAACTTTCGCAGATTTAGGAGATAGGGAAGCTGATAGGGAAATAAGCTTTGAAACTAAGTCTATAAAAGAAGCAATCATGACCGACGCAAGTGTCAACTACGTCTCAAAATCAGCCTGCCTTTACGAATTTGAAGGCTCCTACGATGGCAAATTCCTCCTAGCAGGATCTATCATGTCAAACCCTTATCTCTACTCCCTAATCAGGGCCCAGGGCGGGGCTTACGGAGCAGGTATGTTTGTATCAAGGTCTATGATGCTTGCAACCTATTCCTACAGAGACCCAAATATAGGTAAAACTATCGAAGCTTTCGATAGCCTAGGAGAGATCGCCAAAAGCCTAGAAATGACTGAAAGAGACTTTGAAAATCAAAAAATTTCTTCAATGGGTACGATTTTAAGACCTAGAAGTCCAAAGCAAATGGGAGATGCTGACTACTCCTACTTTAGGATTCCATCAGCCAAAAAGGAAGATGACATCCTAGGAGAAATCAAAAGAGCAAGCCTTGACGATATCAAAAAACTTAGCGAAAGCTTTGAAAAGACAATGAAGCTTGATAACCTGGTTGTTTTTGGTTCTAGGGCTGATATTTCAAAAAATAAGGACATCTTTGACGAAATTAAAGACCTAAAATAAGATAAGTTTCAGTTAGGTTTTAAGAAACTTAATTGTAACCTTAATAATTTTAAAAATATTTAACCTCTAGTATAATATAAGTGAGAGGAAGATCACCTTTTGTAAGGAGATAAAATGAAGAAAAAAGATAAATACAGTCAAAAAGATAGCTTTAATTTCAATTTTGACTTTGACGATATAGATTTTGAATCTATTGGCGAAACTATAAAAAACTCAGTAAACAATGCAGTATCAGGCTTTACTAAGGGATATAGGAAAAAATTACCCGCAACTAAAGACCCAGCTGTCTGCGATCAAAAACCATCCGTCCAAAATAAGTCCATCCTCCTAAAGATAGGAGCTGGGCTTGTGGGTATGACCCTTTTTGCCATGGGTCTTGAATGGCTAAGCTCTATTCCACTTATGACAAAAATCCTAGGCCTTGTCTCCCTTGCTGGAGCGGTGGCAGGACCAGTTCTTATGTGGAGGCTAGCAAACCAATATAAGAGACTTGCCATAAACTACTCCAGATACAGGAGAGAGCTAGGAAACTCAACTATTATCTCAATAAGAGATCTCGCAAGTGCTGTAAGCCAAACTGAGGAGGAGACTATTAAAGATTTGCTTTATTTCATGAAGCAAAACTACTTCAAACAGGCAAGGATAGTTGAAAATGACTCAATATTTATCCTAGATATTCCAACCTTTAAGCTTTATAAGGAAAATCTAGGAAATATCCCTTCCTATAAAAAAGAAAAAATAGGCCCTGTAGAAGAAGTATCCACTTATGAGGCTCGAGAAATAATCGAAAATTCAAGTGCGATATTAAATGATATGGAGAAAAAACAAAACAAAATTCTCTCACAAAGCTTTAGGGCGGTCTTAGATCCCCTATTTGAAAATATAAGGGATATCCTGGATATTTTAAAAAAATACCCAGACAAGGAAGCAGGCCTAAATAAATTTAACGATTTTTATATGCCAACTGCAGCCAAACTTGTTGAATCCTACCAAGAATTTGAACAAATAGACACAAGTGACACCAAGATTTTGAAATCCATGGCAGAGATAGAAAGGTCAATTAAGACCATAACTGAGGCCTTTGATAAGATTAAAGTTGACCTTATATCTGATAGGGCCATGGATGTAAAGACCGATATAGATACAATTAGGCTTGTTTTAAAACAAGAAGGACTACTAGAAGGAGACTTTAAAGACCATGAGTGATATCGAATTAAAACTAGACGGTTTAGAGGAAAACGACGAAAAACTAGATCAAATCCTAAAGAGCCAACCAGAAAATATTGAAAATAGGGTTGTCTTTACAGAAGATGAAGAGAAGATGATAGATGAATTTGCTAAAAAAATCGACCTAGACAATACCAACATCATCCTCCAATATGGGTCAGGAGCACAAAAGAAGATATCAAACTTCTCTGAAAAGACCCTAGATGCTGTAAAAGATAAAGACCTGGGTGAAATCGGAAAACTTTTAGATACAGTAGTTATGGATATAAAAACCATGGACGATGAAGAAGAAGCTAAGGGACCCCTCGGCTTTTTCAAAAAGGCAGGCAAGAAAATTGACAACATCAAGGTCAAATACCAATCTACAGAAAAAAACATCAATGAGGTAACCCGAGCCCTAGAAAACCACCAAATCACCCTTATGAAAGACATCTCTATGCTAGATCAGATGTATGATTTGAATGAAGAATACTACAAGGAAATCTCCATGTACATCGAGGCTGGTAAGAGAAAGCTTGATGACCTATACCAAAATGAACTCCCTGCCCTAGAGGCGACTGCAAATAAGTCAAACCTACCACTCGATGCCCAAAAGGTAAATGACCTAAAGGCCCAGGCCAACCGTTTTGAGAAAAAACTCCACGATCTAGACCTCACAAGGATGGTCTCAATCCAGATGGCCCCACAAATAAGGATGGTCCAATCATCAAACTCTATCATGGCAGAAAAAATCCAGACAACCATAGTTACAACCATCCCACTCTGGAAAAACCAAATGGTCCTAGCCCTAGGCATGCACCACACCGACCAGGCTATAAAAACCCAACAAATGGTAACAGAGCTAACCAATGACCTACTAAAGAAAAACGCCGACACCCTAAAACAAAATACCATAGACACAGCCAGGGCCACAGAACGCGGCATAGTAGATGTAGAAACCATCAAACACACCAACGAAGCCCTAATCTCAACAATCGAAGAAGTAAGAAGTATCCAGATAGAAGGGGCTAAAAACCGCGAAAAAGCCCAAGCTGAGATAAGAAGTCTAGAAGAAGAACTAAAGAAAAACCTAACTAGGAGAAACTAGGGTATAATATCAGTAGTGATAATATTTATCAGTTGATGAACTTTAAGTTAATCGAAAATCAGTCGCAAAATTAACAAGTTAATTTTGTAGGGATCGTAATCTTTTTACAATCAATGCTCCTATTCGTCGCATCGCTTGTAAAAAATTACATAAGGTTTCTCATCAGTTTATACTTCGCACTTCGTGCTTGATAAACTGTTAGAACCATGAAAATTTTGCCTACAAAATTTTCATTACCATTAGAGAAAGGAACCATTATGAGTGAACAAATCGAATACAAATTTGATTGCCAAATGCTAATCGCAAGAGTTGACAAAGACCTAGACGAAGACGAAATCTTTGACTATATATCAGAAAATCTAGAAGGTGATAGCCTGCTAGCTGTAGGAGATGAAGACCTTATAAAAATCCACTTCCACTCCAACAAACCATGGGAAGTCCTAGAATACGCTGCAAGCCTAGGTGACATCCACGACATAGTCTTTGAAAACATGCAAAGACAAGCCGACGGACTCCAAGGCTGAAAATCCAAAAAGAGAGCCTCGCAAATGCGAAGGCTCAGAGTGTAGACAAAATATATAGACATACGCCATTCCGACAGAGAAGCCCTCAGATAGTTTACCTCGAGCGGAGTCGAGAGGACGAGGAATCCTATAAATCAGGGGTTGTATGACTGTTCTTTGTTTTTTAGTTGATAAAACAAACAAATGGTTTGATTTGTCAACAGCCTGAGCCTAGCAAACGCGAAGGCTCACTTTTTTTCCATTCCAAACTAGAATTTAGTTTTTTTATTCACACAGCCTATCAAATACATATTTATCATATCTTCACAAGATATTTTATAAAGATAAGCTAATTTTTCAAACTACTATTATTTTCTCATATTTTATCTATAAATAATTTTAATACTTAAGGATCAACTAAATATATACACGTTTCGACCGAAGTGGAGAAACCTCATACGTACACTAGAACCCAGATCTGCTCATACATTTGGGATACTTTTAAAAAAGAATTCTCTTACCTAAAATTATCCAAACACCCATACCATATTAATTTTACATAGGTGGCCAGAGATTTCTCCATGCGTTCGTTTCACTCACTTAGTCGAAATGTGGGTTAATTATCCATACTAATTCTCAGAATCCTAAGATTTTTATTATCCAAAAAATAATAACTACCTTGAAACCAACTAAATAACTACACGTCTCGAGCGAAGTCGAGAGACCTCCTACGTACACCCAAACATAGCTCTGATTATACATTTGAAGCAACTATAAAATTAATACCTAATCCAAGAATTATCCCGACTCCCCTACCACAATACCTATTTGAAAGTGGCTAGAGGCTTCTCCACTTAGTTTACCTCGAGCGTAGTCGAGAGGAAGCGGGGATAGAGACCTCTCGTCACTTCCCTCCTCGATGTGGGTGGTGGGTCGAACTATATCTCGAGGTTTAAAAATTCAATTTATAATATAATTATCTATATCTTTAAAAAGACATACGACTTCTAGCGCCGTCCCGAGCGAGAAGGCAAGCCTGCCCGGCTGGTGGAGGGCCCGTGCGGAGCACCTCGCAGCGAAGCGAGAGAGAATTCGACGAGGGACCTCATAAATTCTGGAATAAGCATTAGAAAAGGTCCCCCCTGACGTAACTAAAAAAGTCCAAAAAGATTTACAAGCTTTCACCTCATAAAAGCCAAGCAAGAATAATCACTTGCCTCGCTTAGGCCGAGTTTCTTATAAAATCCCTTCGTTTTTTCAGTATCATCAGTCAATAGGACAAATTGGCGGATTTTTTTGTTTTCTTTCATAATTTCCTTTAATAAATTACCACCTAGGCCACGCCCCTGGTAGGCTTTTAAAAGCAAGATGTCTTGGAGATAGCAAATTGTAGCCCCGTCTCCTATTGTCCTTGCAAGACCTATTAACTTCTCCCCCTCCCAAAGGGTCCAGACTTTCTGCGAATTTTCTATTGCTTTCATCAATAAGTCTGGTTCATCTGTATAGGAAGTCCATCCCACGTCTTCATAAAGGGCCAATATTTGTTCTTTTTCTGGCAATATCCCAACTTTTATTTTCATTTTTTCCTCCTAACCCACATATTCCCCATTGTCCATGACAAAAGGTGGGCAGGTTGCTGGGTCTGTGTAGTCCTTGTATTTTTCTTTTAGATAAGCGTAGACAGCCTGTCTATTTGGAAACTTGATGGCTTGGTAGGGCTCTTCGAAGGAGATTTTTTCTACAAAGAGGTAGCCGCCCTCGATATTAACAAGGACTCCTATATGACCTATAAAAAGATAGTTACCGTCTAGATTATCGTGGATAACTACAGATACTAGGTCAGCGTTTTTAGGATGCGACCAGTCCTTATAATACTCTTCCATAACCTTGGCCTGGTCTTCTGGATTTTTGGATCCATTTGTAGGGACCCTTGAGAAAAATTTCTTAAAAGTTTCAGTAATTCGCTCGTCAAAAAGCTCGCCTTCCTTGATTTTCTCAAGGTCCATAAAAAGCATCTCATCATCAGGATCGCCTGCCTTTTGGACCTTCATATTATCAGCTGCCAAAAGATATGAATTTATCCTGCAATTAGTATCGGGATAATTTTTATCAGCTTTTTCCCTATTTTCGATAAGCTTGCCCACATCGTAGACAGGATTTATATCCTCCTTAAAATCCCCGATAAGATTTTCTTTTCCGACAGTTTGGTTATAATCCTTAACCATGGAAATAAACTTATCAACAGAAGCCACTGCCGGGTCATTATCTACTCCGAGGGCATCCTTAAGGGCTTTTTCTACAAAAGCAAGACTCTCATCATTTGCCATATTAGAAAGACTTGCTGTTTCTATAATAGGTTTGTTTTTTAACTTAGATTCTGTTGCCAGGTCTTCTTTACCACAGCCTGTAAAAGCCGCCAGACAAAGAACTAGGCCTAATAATATTTTTTTCATAGGACCTCCTTTATTCTTGGCCTTATTATAAATTATCCAGTCGAGACTTGTCAATTGAGATATTTCCCTAAGTCAAAAAAAGGATCCAAGTTTTAGGTCCCTTTTATTAAAGTTAGTCTTCAATTACCAGAGCTGTATCCTTATCTAACATGAAGGGTCTTAGGTAGGCTAAGGTAGATGCTAGGGGCAGGAGACTTGGGTCGAGGTCTATATTTGACTTTTCTTTAATATATAACCTACGCTTTTTGATCCTTGCCCACATTTCTGGGTATTTTTCCTCTATTTCTCTTCGCAAAGCTTCGTCCGCTATGGCAACAGTTGACTCAGCTGATACTCCCTGGTGGCCTTCTTGGCTAGGGATAAAGTCTACTTGAAAGATCATTCCCGACTTAACTTCCCTATCAGATCCCTTATAAAACGGAGAAGATAGCCATTCTTCATCTGCTGTTAGGTGGCCTGGATTTAGCTGCCAACCATATGTTTCCTGAGGATAAAACTTAGAAAAGTCATCATAAAATTCTCCGCCAAGTTTTCCTATCCTTACATTTTCTAGCCAATACACATAGGCCTTGAAATAAGGAATAACAACATCTTCTAAATATCCTGGATCGACCTTTTCAAGCTCTTCGATATCTTCTACGGCATAGCCTGCCCTTGATGAAAGTCCACCCTTGTAGCCTACAGTCAGGGATACCTTATCACCTTTATCAAGATTCCTTGATCTTGGGTAGATATTGGCATTTACAAACCTATCGCCAAAGGCAGCTATGGTTACAACTGACTGGTACTGGCCGTCACGGTTTAGAAGATTTCCTATTTCTAGTTCATTAACCCCCTCGGCTAGCCCATCGTAGGCAGCAAGTAAGGCATCTGATGCAAGACTTGCCCCGTATTCATAGCGGGCAA
>NZ_CALGYW010000013.1 GCF_937934665.1 uncultured Anaerococcus sp. | reverse complement strand
TAAAAACCTATAAAATAAAATTTAGAGAGTAGGACCCGGTTGGGTCCTCTTTTTTTTGTAAAAATATGGTAAAATAGGATTAAGAGGTTGATTATGAAAAGAAATATAAAAATAAAATCTGCGAATTTTCCAGTTTCTTTGGGAAATGTGCCAGATAATGTAAAAAAAATAAAAGAATTAATCAAAATAAGCGAGGCAGAAAAGGTAAATATTCTTTCTTTGCCAGAACTTTGCCTTACAGGGTCAAGTCTTTATGATGGATATCTTGAAGAAGATTTATTAGAGGCTTCTGAAGAAGGGATCAAAGATCTTATTTCCTTTAGCGAAAACTATGACTTGGCATTTACAGTAGGCCTTCCGATAAGGACTGAATTTGCCCTTTTTAATGCCGTAGCCCTTATAAAATCGGGCGAGATTTTGGGCATAGTTTGCAAAGAAAATTTAAAAACTTACGAAAAAACTATTTTTAATTGTAAGCCAAGGGGAAAATTTAAGGCTATTGACTATAACTTAGATGAGAATCCTTTTGTGAATGTTATTTCTGGCCTAAAAATCGGAATCACAATCGGTGAAGATGAGGATATGATTATACCAAAATCCCTTAAATTAAAGGAATTGGGAGCTGATATTATCCTAAATCCAGCTTGCAAGGCCCGCCATATTTTCACAGAAAAAGAAGTAGAGAAAAAAATTGAATTTTTATCAAAAGATATAATTTATGTTCACACTTCAGCAGGTGATGGTGAATCGTCAACAGATTTGGTCTATACAGAAGATTCCCACATCGCAAAAAATGGGGAAATTTTACTAGAAAATACCCATGTCTTTCCTGTAGAAATCTACGATGAGGTAGGGTATGAAAAATTTAATGTCTTTACTGATGAAGACTATTTTGTGGAGAAATTCCCATATCTGCCAATATCAGAATATTCAAAAGATTATCTAGAAGACGCACTTGAAATCCAGGCCCTTGGCCTCATTCAAAGAATGGAAGCAGTTGGGACAGAAAAAGTATTCTTAGGAGTATCAGGCGGTATCGACTCAACTGCAGCCCTTCTTGCCATAGACAAGGCCTATGAAATTGCTGGCTTTGATAAGAAAAATATTGGATGTTATACCATGCCAGCCTTTGGCACAAGCGACAGGACCAAGTCCAATGCTTATCTTTTGTGTAAGGCTTTGGGAATTGACTTAAAAGAGATAAATATTACCGGGTCTGTCACAGCCCACCTAAAAGACATCGGCCATGACGGGAAAACCCCAGACCTAGCCTACGAAAACGCCCAGGCAAGGATGAGAACTCAAGTTTTGTTTAACCTATCAAACATGGACGGGGGCCTTGTGGTTGGAACTGGCGATTTATCAGAAAACATGCAGGGGTTTGCGACCTACAACGGAGATCACATGTCATCCTACAGCCTAAATGCGACCTTGATGAAAACAGAACTAAGGTACATGATTAAATCTTTTTCTCATTTTACAGAAAATGAAGATTTAAGTAAGGTCCTAACCGACATCCTTGATACACCAGTTTCTCCAGAACTTGTAAGCGAAAAGGAAGGAGAAATTACTCAAAAAACAGAGGATATAATTGGCCCTTATGAATTAATTGACTTTTTTATCTACCAACATCTAACCTACCACAAGAGGGCAAAAACAATCTTAAAAGAAGCAGAAATGGCCTTTAAAGATAGTTATGGAAAAGCTACAATTAAAAAATGGCTAGTGTCATACTTTAAGAGATTTACACCTAGTCAATTTAAAAGATCGGCATCAGTTGATGGACCAAATGTCACAGGCAGGAGCTTTTCACCTAGACTTGGCTTTAAAATCCCATCAGATATGAAATCTTCCCTTTATTTAGGAGATCTAGATGAATAAAAAGAAAAAAGCAATCCTTGGGACCCTACTTTTTGCAACTATCCTCACAGGAGCATATGTTCATAACCAGGCCTTTGTGGGGGTAGAAAAAAGGCTGACTATAAAAAATCCCAAGGTCAAAGATGATTTAAAAATCACCCATATTTCTGATTTTCACTCAAATGTTATTTCAAATCTCGATGACGTTTTAAAAAACATCAGAGCTTTTAATCCCGATTTGATTTTCCTAACGGGTGATATGATAGATTACCCTACAGATAAAAAAATCGAAAGGACCATGTTTTTCTTAGAAAATTTATCTAAACTTGGGATAAAAATCTATTATGTATCGGGTAACCACGAAGAAGTATCAAATGATTCGGAAGTTTTTTATGAAAAAATTAAAAATCTTGGAATAAAAAAACTTGATAACGAGGGAGAAAATCTTATAATAGGGGATAATGAGGTTTATATATATGGGGTACCCTATTGGGGGATGAGCCTTGATGAATATATGCCAGAGGCAGGTCTAAATCTAATCCTTGCGCATTTTTCTAAAAATGTAAGAGAAAATTACGACCCAAGTATGGATATTATTTTTTCAGGCCACACCCACGGAGGCCAGGTAAGAGCGCCATTTATAGGAGCCTTAATAGCCCCTGGCGAAGGATATTTTCCAGATTTTGACAGCGGTCTTTATAAGTATGAAGAAAGCCAGATTTACGTATCAAGCGGCCTGGGAAACACCTTCCTCCCACTAAGGTTTTTAGACCCCATATCCTACACAAATATCACCATTGTGCGTCCTTAGTTTAATGGTAAAATAAGGGTGTCCGAAGCCCAAGACCAGGGTTCGATTCCCTGAGGACGTGCCAGGAAAAACAAAAAGCGTTGAAATTTCAACGCTTTTTTTGTAGTATGACGGGCATGTTCTAATGCTGGGGTGAAAATCCCTACAGAGCG
>NZ_CALGYW010000012.1 GCF_937934665.1 uncultured Anaerococcus sp. | reverse complement strand
GGGCATAGTTGGAGAAAGTGGTTCGGGCAAATCTGTAGAATCATATTCAATAATGGGTCTCCTGCAGAGTCCAGGAAAAATCAAGGATGGGAAAATCTTATTTAAGGGTGAAAATATTCTTGATTATGATAAAAAACAAATGAAAAACTTTAGGGGCCAGTCATGTTCCATGATTTTCCAAAATCCGATGACCTGTCTGAATCCAGTTTATACTATAGGAAACCAGCTAATGGAAGCAGTTTTGGTTCATAAAGAGATTTCAAAAAAGGAAGCCTACGAAAAAGCTATCAACATGCTTAAATTGGTTGGTATTTCAAATCCTGAAAGGCGAATGAAACAATATCCTCACGAACTTTCAGGTGGTATGCGCCAGAGAGTTATGATTGGGATGGGACTTATTTGTCAGCCAGATGTCCTAATTGCCGATGAGCCAACGACAGCCCTTGATGTAACCATACAAGCTCAAATCCTTGAACTTATCAAAGAAATTCAAGAAAAAAACAAGATGAGCGTAATCTTAATAACCCACAACTTAGGTGTTGTAGCCCAAATTTGTGATACAGTTTGTGTAATGTATGCAGGCAAAATTGTCGAAAAGGGAAGTGTGGAGGATATATTCTATAATCCCCAACATCCATACACAAAGGGCCTATTAAAATCAATGCCTAAGATAGATTCAAATGAAAATGAAAGGTTGCAAAGTATTGAAGGTACACCGGTGGATATGCTAAATCCACCAGAAGGTTGCGGTTTTTCTACCAGGTGTAGTCAGTGCATGAATATATGCCTAAGAAAGGAACCGCCAGTAGTAAATATATCTGATGGCCACCAATCAAAATGCTTCTTACATATAAAGGAGTTAGCCAATGGAAGATAGAAAATTAATAGAAATAAATAATCTTGTAAAACATTTTGATGTAGAAACTTCATTTACCGGCAAGGCTAAAGTCCAAGCTGTAGATGATGTAACGCTTTATATCAAAAAGGGAGAAACCCTAGGCCTTGTTGGTGAATCAGGTTGTGGAAAAACGACCTTAGGAAGGACTATATTAAGGCTTCACGAACCGACAAGCGGCCAAATAATATATGATGGGGAAACTATATTTGATAGCGAAAAAAATATCAAAAAAGATATGTATCCTTACAGGAGAAAAATGCAGATAATTTTTCAAGACCCATCAGCCTCTCTAGATCCTAGGATGACTGTCAGGGAAATAATTGGCGAAGCGCTGGATATACACAATCTACACAAAGATGATAGAGATATTAGAATAAAAGAATTAATGATAAAAGTTGGACTTAACGAAGAACATTCAAATAGATATCCACATGAGTTTTCTGGAGGTCAACAACAAAGAATAGGGATTGCAAGAGCACTGGCAGTCGAACCAGAATTTATAGTGTGCGACGAACCTATTTCTGCCTTGGATGTATCAATTCAGGCACAAATTGTCAATATGATAGACGATATGCAAGAAGAACTTGGTCTAACATACTTATTTATTGCTCACGACTTGTCAGTCGTTAAGCATATATCTGATAGGATAGGGGTAATGTATTTGGGAAAATTGGTTGAACTTGTAGATGCTAATAGGCTTTATGAAAACCCCCTACATCCATATACAAAATCCCTACTATCAGCAATACCGGTTCCAGATCCAAACTTAACTAGGAATAAGTCAAGGATTAAACTTGAAGGAGAGATACCATCTCCAATCAATCCGCCATCTGGATGCCGTTTCCACGAAAGATGTCAATATGCAAGTGAAATATGTAGTAAAGTTGAGCCACAATTAGAAGAAATCGAAAAAGGGCACTTTGTTAGTTGCCACAATATTTAGGAGGAAAAAATGTTAAAAAAATCTAAATCATATGTATTAGCATTGGTATTTGCTCTGCTATTATCAGCATGTGGTGGAGGAAATGAAAAGGGAGAAAACGCTCAAACTGAAGGTGAAAATCAAAATGCAGAAGTAGCTGAATTTGAAGCGGGAAGGGAAGATGGAGTATATGATATCAATATAGCATCAGAGCCAGAATCTATAGATCCACAACTAAACACTTCTGTAGACGGAGCCATCATGGTCTCTCACTTATTTGAATCTCTAATTAGATGGGATGACGATGGTGAAGGAAACGCTGTACTTAAACCAGGTATAGCAGAATCTTGGGATGTAAGCGAAGATGGACTAAAATGGACCTTCCATCTAAGAGATGCTAAATGGTCTGATGGCAATCCAATTACTGCAAATGATTTTGTTTATTCATGGAATAGACTAGTAGATCCAAAAACAGGTGCAGACTATGAATACATGGTAGACATGATCAAGGGATACGAAGATAAAAAATTAGACATAGAAGCTGTTGATGACAAGACATTTGTAGTAAACTTAAGTGTAAAATGTCCTTATTTTGAAGAAATTTGTGCCTTCCCAGCCCTTATGCCAGTAAGAGAAGATGCAGTTAAGGATGAAACTTGGACAAATAGCCCAGAGACCCTAATATGTAGTGGACCTTATAAATTAGAAAACTGGTCACACAACCAAGAAATTGCTATGGTTAAAAACCCAGAATACTATGACCAAGAATCTGTGAAGGCAGAAAATTTAGTCTTCCACTTACAAGATGACCAAAATGCTATTTACTCATCTTACAGGTCTGGAGACCTTGACTTTATAGATTCTGTTCCACAAGAAGAAGTACAAAAACTTCTAGATACAAAGGAACTAAAAGTATTACCACAAGTAGGAACATATTACGTATGCTTTAACACAGAAAAAGCTCCATTTGATGATCCTAAGGTAAGAAAAGCTTTCTCATTAACAATAGACAGAGACTTTATAGTAAAACAAGTAACTGGTCAAGGTCAAGAAGCAGCAACTGGCTATGTACCTTCAGGTGTATATGATGCTGATGGTTCTGAAGGAGACGACTTCAGAACAGTTGGTGGAGATTATTATTCTGTAGAAGTTGATGAATATGAAAAGAATGTAGAAGAAGCTAAGAAATTGATGGAAGAAGCAGGATTCCCTAACGGAGAAGGCTTCCCACAAGTTGAATACCTATATAATACAGATGAAAACCACAAGGCCATAGCTGAAGCCCTTCAAAATATGTGGCAAGAAAAACTTGGTGTCCAAGTAACCCTACAAAACCAAGACTGGAATGTATTCTTAGAAGAAAGAAAACAAGGCAACTTTAGTGTAGCAAGAAATGGTTGGGTAGCAGATTACAACGACCCAATGACCTTTATCGATATGTGGATGACTGGCGGCGGCAATAACGATGCCCAATACAGCAACCAAGAATTCGATAATCTAGTAAAAGCTGCTAAATCAACCTCAGATCCAAAAGAAAGAATGGAAAACATGCACAAGGCTGAAGACCTTCTAGTGGATGATGATGTTGTTGTAGCACCACTCTATTTCTACAATAGTTCTTATATGCAAAAACCAAATATAGATGGTCTATATTACACACCACTCGGATACTTCTTCTTTAAGGGAGTAAGTGGCTTCTAATAAAGAAAATAAACTCATGTTTGGAATATATATCCTTCCTATTGACAAGGTCAGTAGGGAGGATTTTTTTATTACATATTTACGTCTAAACCATGGGTTAAGACTTTTTTTATTGACCAAAAACCATATAATATATCCATGATTAAATTATAAAATAAATAGATAGAAATATTAGAGGTAAATATATGAAGATAAGAAAAGGAGATATAATTGTCATAGTTGGGCTAATTTTTTTAAGTTTTGGCCTAAACTTTGCAGTTACAAAGATGGCTACAGGTTATAAGGGAGATATGCTTGTAGTCGAGCAAGATGGGAAGGTAATAAAAAAACTTCCTATGGATGAGGATACAGAATATAAGGTAGATTACGGTGGTCATTATAATATAATTGTGATTAAGGATGGAAAGGCTTACATGAAGGAAGCCGACTGTCAAGATCAAATTTGTACCAATATGCATCCTATAGAAAAGGAAGGTCAAACTATTATTTGCCTACCCCATAGGTTGTTTTTGGAAATGGAAAGCCACGGAGATAAAAAAGATAATAAAGATACTATAGATAAGGTGGTTCAATAATGGGGAAAAATACAAGAGATCTAACTAACATAGCCCTTTTGGTGGCCCTTGCTTTAATAATTTCACTTATAGAGCTACAAATACCAGTGCCAGTTCCTATACCAGGTGCAAAACTTGGACTTTCAAATATAATAATATTAGTAAGTCTTTATTTTTATGGCTTCAAGACAAGTCTTACAATTGCACTATTAAAAAGCTTTATGCTAGTTTTGATAACTGGAGCTGTGACTTCATTTTTCTACTCAGCAGCAGGAGCTATTCTTTCATCAATAGCCATGGCCATAGCTTTAAGATACCACAACCGCTTATTTTCCTTTATAGGGGTAAGTGAAATAGGTGCCTTTGCCCACAACTTAGGTCAGATTATAGTTTCAACTATTATCATGGAAAATATAAAGATGTTTACTTATTTTCCTGCCCTAGTTTTGGTTGGTACCTTCAGTGGATTTTTTGTAGGACTATCTTCTAACTTTATAATAAAGCATATGAAAAAAATAAGAGTCGGGGAAAATGTTTAGATGAAACAAACAATTAAGGACATGAAGCTTATAGATAGGCCTAGAGAAAAGCTTATAAAATTAGGGCACGATAGCCTAAGTGAAAAGGAGCTTCTTGCTATCATAATATCTACAGGCACAGATAAGAAAAACGCCATAGAACTAGCTGATGAAATACTTACTAGCTTTAGTGATGAGGCCCTCCTTGAAATAGAGGTAGAAGAGCTTATTAAAATAAACGGAATCAAAGAAGCTAAGGCTTCTAAGATTGTAGCCAGCCTCCAACTAGGTAGGAGGATTAAAGAAAATATTCTAAGTAGAGAAAAATATCAGATTAGCTCAAACGAAGATGCTTATGAGTACATCAAGGATACCATAAGTCTAAAAGATAGGGAATATTTTTATACAATCTTACTTAATAACAAAAACGAAGTGATTTCAAAAGAACTTGTCTCAATTGGCGACTTATCTTCTTCCATAGTTAATCCTAGGGAGGTTTTTAAGCCTGCTATAAAAAAATCAGCCAAGTCTATGATCCTAGCCCATAACCACCCTTCGGGTAATCCAAGTCCTTCAAAGGCAGATTTACTTATTACCCATAGGCTTATAGACGCTGGAGAGATTCTTGATATTAATGTCCTTGACCATCTGATAATTGGCCACGGAACTTATGTTAGTTTAAAAAAAGATAATTATATATAGGAGTTTAGGATGAAATTTCAAATGGTTGCTAAAGACTTTGCCATAGACCTTGGCACTAGCAATATTTTAGTATATAAAAAAGGCGAGGGGCTTATCATAAATGAGCCATCAAGCCTAGTTTTGGATGAAAATTACACCAAGGTTGTAGCTGTAGGCCAACAGGCCAAGGATATGCTAGGCAAAACCCACGAGGATATTCAAGTGATAAAGCCTATTAAAAACGGTGTTATAACTGACTTTAACCTTACAGAAGCCATGCTCAATTACTTTTTTGCTAAGGTAAACCTAGGCTTTAGCCTTATCCAACCAAGGGTTGTGATAGTAGTTCCATCAGGAATTACAGACATACAAAAAAGAGCAGTAGAAGATGCGGCCCTTCATGCAGGAAGTAGAGATATAATCCTTGTTGATGAATCTCTTGCCGCAGCTTATGGGATGAATTTATCACCAGATGAACCAAGGGGGATTTTGATGATAAATATGGGCGCTGGTACCAGCCAGGTTGCTGTAATATCTCTTAATGGCATAGTAGTATCTGCTACTATAAATAAGGGTGGAGACTATCTTGATGAAAAAATTGTAGATTTTTTTAGGGAAGAGAAAGGCCTTGAAATAGGTAAAAATACAGCTGAAGAAGTGAAAAACAACCTTGCATCCCTTAAGATAAAAGATGGTAGCAATGAAATGAAAGTAAACGGTAGAGACCTAGCTGATGCAAGACCAAAGACTGTAAAGGTCATGTCTAATGAGCTTGTAACTTCTATCCTACCTTTTGCTGATGAGGTTTGTGAAATGGTCCTAGAAGCACTAGAGAAAACACCACCAGAGATATCTTCTGATATAAAGAGAAATGGCTTTGCCCTTTCAGGATCTCTTTCAAAGCTTAAGGGACTAGCAGAATATATAGAAAAGAAAATCGGTCTAAAATCTTTTCATTCAGAAGACCCAGCAACAGATGCTATCTTAGGAGCAGGTCAGATTTTAGAAAATCCTGAAAAATTTTTAAAGTATCGTAAGTAGGTAGCTATGGCATATAAGAGAGTAAAAAAAGATAAAAAACCATTTATATTTACAGCAGTAGGCCTAAGTCTTTTGATACTAATATCAAGTCAGACTGAAGCCTTGTCAAAAACAGGATCTAATATAACAAACACAATATTAAAACCTATAGAAAGGGTAACCTATTCCATCTCATCTGCAATGATTGAGCAGATAGAAAGAACAATAGGATCAAAGGAGACTCGCAAGCAAGTTTTAAAACTTGAAGCAGATAATAGGTCGCTTGTCTTAGAAAATGCAAGGCTATTAACAACCATCAATAGAGAAAATTTCTTAAAAGAAGAGGCTGAAGCTACTAAGGGTAGTGAAAATGTTTATATAAAGGCCAAACTAATAAATACAGATGTTAACTCAATGACAAGTCACTTTACTATAGATAAGGGTGAAGTTGATGGGATTGAGAAAAACGACATAATCCTTCAAGCTGTAGGAGATAGCAAGTTTTATACAGGTCTTGTAGGTAAGGTTACAGAAGTTTATAAGACTACTGCCAGAGTTGAGACAATAAATTCAAATGAAAATGATGTATCTTTTGTGAATGCAAACTCTGGTGACTATGGAGTTATTGATATTTTTAATAAAAATACCATCCAAGGTTATATGATAGACTTAGAAAGTAAGATAAATGAGAAAGATATCTTGTTAACAAGTGGTCTCGGCGGTATCTACCCTTATGGAATCTACATAGGTAGAGTATCAACAGTAACAATGAGTGAAGATTCCCTTAGAAAGAATATAACCATTAATTCTCCAGTAGATTTTTCTCACTTGTATAGGGTGTTGGTTTTAAAGCACGATTCAACCTATGCACCAGATCAAAGGCCTGTTAGTAAGGAAAAAAAGCAAAAGGAGGGGGAGATATATGAATAAATTTAAGAGTTTTT
>NZ_CALGYW010000011.1 GCF_937934665.1 uncultured Anaerococcus sp. | reverse complement strand
AAATGCAAAGGAGATTAAGGATTTGATAGGGGTCCTAGTGGCAGATGGTTATATCAAGGTAGTAGGTCTTGATTATCCAGTTCTAGCCCTTACGGAAAAGTCCAAGGATATTTTATTTTCTAAGGTAAAGTTTTTTGCAAGAAGGGTAGAGTATGATACTAACAAAAAATATCCTAGAAAAGAAATTACATCTGATGTGGACCAAGACCTCTTTGAAAGACTAAGAAAAGTAAGGTTGAATTTATCAAAACTTAGAAAAGTCCCACCCTTTATAATCTTCTCCGACCAATCACTGAGGGACATGGCTGTAAATAAGCCAAAAAATGAAGAAGACTTCTTAAAAATAAAGGGAGTAGGAGAGAAAAAACTTATCCAATACGGAGATATTTTTATAGCTGAGATAAAAGAATATCTGAGAGATAAGTAAAAAAGTTTATAAGTTATGAAAATTTATAAAAAAAGGCGAGGAAATTTCCTCGCTCTTGTTTTTATAATAATTGGATGCCCTTGTTGGCAAGGGTTCTTCTTTGGTCATCTGGCCAGTAGGATACTTGGACTTCGCCTATATGAGCTTTTTGTAAAAAGAACATACATAGTCTTGATTGGCCTATACCTCCACCTATAGTTTGTGGAAGCTTATCATCAAGTAGCATCCTATGGTAGTCGTATTTTAGTCTATCAAGGTTGCCTGATTGTTTTAATTGTTCATTTAGCCTAAAACTATCAACCCTAATACCCATAGATGAAAGCTCTAGAGCATCATCAAGGACTGGGTTATAGACGATTATATCGCCATTTAGTAACCAGTCATCATAGTCTGGAGCACGGTTATCGTGCTTGTCACCATTAGAAAGGATGGTTCCTATTTGAGATAAAAAGATTGCTCCATATTCTTTGGCTGCTAATCTTTCCCTTTCCTTGGCTGTCTTATTTGGATATTTTTGTAAAAGTTCTTCGCTAGTGATAAACCTGATTTGATCTTTTAAAAGCTTGGATCTGGTAGGAATAAGGGTACAGAGGTATTCATCTAGACTTTTCATGGTCCTATAAATGGTATCTACTACTCTTTTTAGGTAAGCTTCTGTTCTATCTTTCTTATCTATAATAAGTTCCCAATCCCATTGATCAACGTAAAAAGAATGAGTATTGTCAGGTTCTTCACTTGCCCTAATGGCATTCATGTCAGTATATAGGCCTTCATGGCTCTTAAATTTGTATTCCATAAGGGCAAATCTTTTCCACTTAGCAAGGGAGTGAACTATCTCCATTTGTTCATTATCAGCTTCAGCTAGCTTAAAAGAAACAGGTTTTTCTACTCCATTTAGGTTATCATTAAGTCCTGACTTACTTGATACAAAAAGAGGGGCAGATACTCTTTTTAAGTTTAGGTTATTGGCTAGGTTAATTTGAAAATAATCTTTTATTTCTTTTATTAAAACTTGGGTCCTATAAAGGTCCTCGTTTGATTTATAATCTTCTGGTATTACTAATTTCATTAACTAATCTCCATCTTCTAATTTTCGCTACTATTCTTCTATTTTACTTCTTTTATGAGAAAATAAAAACTTAAGAACTTATAGGTGATTTTAAAATATACCATAAAACAAGCTGGTAAAAATCACTTGACTTAAGCATTTTTAAATGTATAACTTATCTTGAAGTGGTGTAAAATAAATTTTACATTTATTCTTATTTATTTAAGCCATTTCAAAAACAGAACTAGGGTAAATGAATATTCTTGTCACCAGGAGGTGGCTTTTTCTTTATCCAAATAAAAAATAGGAGAGATAATGGAAAGTAAATTTAAAGAATTGTTTCAATTTGAAGGGGATGTTCCTTTTAAAGAATCCTTCCCCCTAGCCCTCCAACACGTAATCGCTATGATTGCAGGTTGTGTAGCTCCAGCCTTGATTTTTGCAGATGCAGCAGGCCTTAGCCATGCGGATAGCATAATAATTGTACAAATGGCCCTAATTGGTTCAGCCCTTACATCATTTTTGATGCTTTATCCAATAGGTATTCTAGGTAGTAGGCTTCCTGTGATATATGGTGTATCCTTTGCATATTTACCAACAATGATTGCCCTTTGTGGTCAATTTGAATCAGCAGGTCCTGCAGGAATTGTAGCAGTAGTTTTAGGTAGTCAGCTTATAGGAGCTCTTGTTTCAGTAGTGTTTGGTCTTGCTCTTAAGTACATAACACCATTTTTCCCACCACTTGTATCAGGAACAGTAGTTTTGGCGATAGGCCTTACCCTTTATCCTGTTGCTCTTACAAATATGGGTGGAGCAGGATCAGTTACTGCCCCAGGATGGGGAGCCCCACAGTACTGGCTAATAGGTATAATTACCCTTGTAGTAAATGTTGGTCTTAACCACTTTGGCAAGGGAATTACCAAGCTTGCTTCAGTATTGTTTGCCATGGTTGTAGGTTATATTGTAGCGTTTTTCTTTGATATGGTTGACCTATCACCAGTTAGAGAAGCAGGTTGGTTATCAGTTGCAGCTCCACTTCACTTTGGGCTTAAGTTTGACGTGTCAGCTATTATTTCCTTTATAATAATTTTTATGGTTACTTGTATAGAAGGAATTGGAGATATGTCATCAACAACCATTGGTGGAATGGACAGGGTGCCTACATCAGATGAGCTTAGGGGTGGTATAGTTGGTTTTGGTGTGGCAAATGTTATAGGTTCCTTTATAGGATGCCTACCAACAGCTACATTTTCACAAAATGCTGGTATTATTTCTGTAAATAAGGTTATAAATAGAAAGGTATTTTTCCAAGCTGGCTTAATTATTTTAGTAGCAGGCTTTATGCCAAAGATATCTTCTCTTTTAACAACCATCCCAGCTCCAGTAGTAGGTGGCGCAACTCTTTCAGTATTTGCAGCTATCACTATGAATGGGATTAGGATGATAACAGAACAACCCCTTACAGTTAGAAATACTTCTATAGTAGGAATTGCTATTGCAATAGGTTTTGGTTTTACAACCATAGT
>NZ_CALGYW010000010.1 GCF_937934665.1 uncultured Anaerococcus sp. | reverse complement strand
AATGATTTTCCTCTGAAATTTTTTGCCATAATAATCTCTCCTTTGTATTTTTCTGTTACTAACAGCATCGTAACGATTTCACACTTATATAATATCACATATCTTAAATTTAATTAGGACAAAAAGGCACTTATTTTTTGTCAATTATTTATAATTTGGTAAAAAGTCGTCTTTTTTTAGCAAAGTATGCCTTTTTTTACATAAAACAAACGTTTTTTGTATGAATATTTGAAAAAAATTAAAAAATTTATTGAAAATTATCCAAGAAAAAATACTATATAAGTAGGAGGAGTATCTTTATGGGAAAAAAATATGTTACGCTACAAGATTCGTTTTCATCGTCTCTAACAGGGTCAAATCTAATAAGTTTTGACATCCAAGCTGACGACGGAAAAACCCTGCCCCTTATGCATAAACACAGCAGGTTCTTATATATCCTAGAAGGTGAGGGAAAGATTAAAATCCAAGATAGGGTCTATAAGATGGCCCCTGACACAGTAATCTCTATCCTTCCTTGGCAGACTTCTGAGATTATAGAAGTTGATGATAAACTTACCTACTATCTTTTGGTTTATAACTTTAACCTAGTCAATGTCTACATGAAAAGCCAGATGAATATAGACAATGAAGACCTAGACTTTATATCCTCCTTATATAAAAGCGAGTCTGCTCTTTATGACTTAGAAGCCAACGAAAAGATTCTTGCAATCTTTGAAGATATAAAAAAAGAAGTTGGGGTTCATTCCCTAAACTTGATTATCCATACCAAAAAGAAATTCTCAACAGTCTATCTAATGTGTAAGATTACCGAGCTTTTGATTCTTTATATAAGGTATATAAACGACGCCGACAACTTTGGTGAGTCAATTGCGGCCAAAAAAGAAAATATCTTTATGTATATATTTTTAAACTCATCTAAGGATATAAGCCTAGAAGTCCTCTCAAAGATTTTTCTCATGTCAGAATCTGCCATAAGCCAGTACATAAAGGATGTGACAGGTCTTGGTTTTCTAGATATTCTCCATGAGATAAGAATTTACAAGGCAAAATTCCTCTTAAGCCACACCGATATGACCTTAAGAGAAATAGCAAAGGCTGTAAACTATTCTGACCCCGCCCAGCTATCTAAAATCTTTCAATCCAAGCAAACCATAGGGACTAGAGACTTTAGAAAGCTAAGCCAGCTAATAGAAGGCGATACCTCCTTTACCTTCAAACCAGAAGACCTAAAGCTAATCGATTATATAAATGAAAATTATGCCAAAGATACAGATATAATGGATGTATCAAAGAAGTTTGGCCTTACAAGCAAGAATATAAACAAACTCTTTGTTTACTTTATGGAGCAAAACTTCTACTCCTACCTCCACCAAGTAAGAGTCCACGCTGCTTGCGAGCTTTTGGTAAATACTGATGATCCTATAACAGATATAGCCATAGCAGTAGGCTACAATTCGTCAAAGACCTTGCTTAGAAACTTTGTCAAAATCCTTGATATGACCCCATCAGAATTTAGGTCAAGCCACCAGGCAGATTTATAAAAAAAATCGTCCAGCATTTATCTAACAAATGCCA
>NZ_CALGYW010000009.1 GCF_937934665.1 uncultured Anaerococcus sp. | reverse complement strand
ATAAGTTATCTTGGCCAGATGGATATGAAGTTCCAGAAAAAATCGACTCAGAAAAAGATGACGCCTCCTACCAAAAGGGATTTGGATCTACCAGAGCCAGTCTCTACTGGGAAAGTGCCTGGGAAAAAGAATTGCTAGAAACTTACAAAACTGACCCAGTAAGGGCAGAAAGGGCCCTAGAGGAGCTTGAAAAAGCAAAGGATATGGCTTATATGTCTGAGGAAAAATGTGATGACGCCACAAGACAATATTTTGCAAAAATCCTAGAAATGGCAAAAAACGGAGACCCATCAGGCTTTGAAGAAAATATCAAACTAAACTCACCAGAGTAAAAAAATAGAAAATTATATAAAATGATAAAATACAAAAGCAGGTTAGTAAGAAAATAGACTTATTTTCAAAAACCTGCTTTTTTAATATTTTCTAAATTTGTAAATGTCTTTGGCATAAATCAAACTTAAGATTCTGCTTGTTTTTCCTTTTTTTGATTTGAAAAATATTCCCCCAAAGATCCTATTATTATAAGGCTTGTTCCTAGGATCCATCCGTATTCTATCTCCCCTGTCTTATATGACATATAGATAGAAATTATAAGCCCTATAGCGGCAAGGATTGCTATTATTAGTTCTTTATTTTCTTTCATTCCTACCTCCTTATTAAGTTTTACCCGATTTAAAAACACGAAAACTCTTTAGAAATATTTTTATTAGCATGGTATTTTTTGTTTTATCTAAGAAAACAGGATGGATTTGATGTTTTGCCCTTTCTTATATTCTAAAATTAAGTATAATGGTAAACGTGCTTATTTTTTTAAGCTTTTATTTTTTTATTATAAATTATTTGAGAATAAGGAAGGTTTTATGAAAAACAAAAATATGAAACTTGCTTTTATTGTGGGGCTTGTTTCCATACTTACATCAATATATATTTCCCTTAGCGGGTATGAGACCTTTGCTACAGCCTGGGCGCTTTTCCCACCTGTGCTTGCAATTTTCATGGCGCTTTTGACCAAGGAGGTTTATTCTTCCTTGTTTGTAGGGATTTTAGTTGGAGGGATTTTAGGATCAGGTGGGTCCTTGTCCCAGTCGCTTGACAATGTTGTTGAAAAGGGGCTTATAGCTTCTGTTTCTCAGACTGCAGGGATTTTTATCTTCCTTGTGGTTTTAGGAATCATGGTTGTCCTTATAAATCATTCGGGCGGGTCAAGGGCCTTTGGAGAATATGCCCACTCAAAGATTAAATCAAGGAAGGCAGCCCAGATATCAACCTTTTTCCTTTGTGCCATGCTTTTTATAGATGACTATTTTAACTGCCTGACTTCAGGTTCTGTTATGAAACCTGTTACAGACTCTTATAAGATTTCTAGGGCTAAACTTGCCTATATTATAGATTCTACAGCAGCTCCAATTTGTATGATTGCCCCAATCTCATCTTGGGCAGCGGCCGTTTCTGGTTATGCAGAGGGGATTTCTGGTATAGAAATGTTTGTTAGGGCTATTCCCTACAACTTCTATTCGCTTTTGACCCTGGTTTTTGTCGTATCAATAATTCTTTTTGATAATGACTTTGGACCTATGAAAGAATACGAGAGACTGGCTATGGAAGAAGGTGAGCTTGGAGCTGTTAAGACAAGTAAAATCACAGCAGAAGACGGCCATACTGATGGTAGGGTTATTGACCTTATTTTTCCTATTATAGTTTTAATTGTGGTTTCTGTTTTATCTTTGGTTTATGTTGGTGGATTTTTTGATCCAGCGAGTGAGTTTTACGGAGACTTCGTAAATGCCTTTGCTAATACAGACTCATCTATTGCCCTTGCTATGGGTTCTCTTTCTGCCCTTATTATAAGTATTATCTACTTTGTGGCTAGGGGAGTGATTAGCTTTGAAAAATCAATGGATAGCCTTTCTGAAGGCTTTTCTTCCATGGTTGGAGCGATTTTGATCCTAACTATGGCAACAAGCCTTAAAAACATTTCAAACGACCTTCTAGGTTCTCAAGAATATGTTGGAGGTCTTATGACAGGGGCTGTTGATAATTTAAATTCATTTTTACCTGCAGTTATCTTTGTGGTTGCAATCTTTCTTGCCTTTGCTACAGGCACAAGTTGGGGAACTTTCGGAATCTTAATTCCAATAATAACCTCTATGTTCGAAATCGGTGAGCCTTTATTTTTTATAGGTATTTCAGCTTGTCTATCTGGAGCAGTTTGTGGTGACCACGTTTCGCCAATTTCAGATACGACAATTATGTCATCAGCAGGAGCAGGTTGTATCCATGTTGACCACGTCAAAACCCAGCTTGCTTACGGTCTAAGTGTGGCAGCTATAGCCACAGTAGCCTACCTAATTGCAGGTTTTACCCATTCGGCTATTCTTTCTCTAGCTTTTGGGGTAGCGGCAATAATGGTCTTTATGCTTAGCTTAAAATATATAAACAAAAAGAAATCTTTGGCCTAAGGACTAACCCCAAAATCCGAAATGCGGATGGAGGGGTTTTTTGAAAAGAAATTATTACTTTTAGACTGACTTAAATTATTGAGAAATTGGAGATATTAATGGAATATATATACAAATTTGATACAATAGATGGATTTGAAAAAACTTCTATGCCAAAGTTTTATGATGCTATAGAAGATGATGACTTTTACCTAATGTATTTGGGTAAGGCAGATTTTATCGACTTTGCAAAAAATTACAAGCTTGATAAGGCTATAATAGACCTCCTTCTTACAGAAAATGGCAAAAAATCTTATGTGGCTGTTGAGGATACTTATACCTTTGTGATTTTAGAACTCTTAGATATCAGGGGTAATCTTGATACTTCAGATCTTATAGGTTTTTATATAGAAAATAACAGGCTGGTTGTAGTTGATATGTACGATAGGGATAAGTCTACCACCCGTGCCTTTAGCAAGATGATTTCTAAGAAATTTTCTTCAAGGTCTCCAGGCCGCGCCCTAAAACACTTTATCACAGCCCTAATTGACAAACATACGGGGATATTTGACCAGATAAAAAATTCTACAGCCCAAATAGAAGATGTTATTACTAACAACAAACCAAGCAAGGATAGGCTTAAGATGATTTCTGATAATAGGCATAAGGCTTTAAATCTCTATACTTCCTATGAAAGACTTTTAGATACCATAGAGGTCCTTGTGGATAATGAAAATGAGATTTTTGATGAAGATGATATCAAACACCTAAAGAGTTTGGCCTATAGGGTGGAGAGGTATTCATCAAATATTTCCTATTTGAGCGATTATATAACCAATGTCAAAGACTCCTATGATTCAAAGATGGACCTATCTATGAACTCAACCATGAAGGTTTTGACAGTGGTAACTACGATTTTTACACCCATAACAGTCTTAACCGGCTGGTACGGGATGAATTTTGAAAATATGCCAGAACTTAGCTGGGAATTTGGCTATATGTATATCATTGGCCTTTCTATTTTAAGTTTAATAATCTGCTATTTTTTATTTAAAAAGCTTGATGAGTAGATTTTTTGACAAGGAGAGCTTTTGTTGATATAGTCAAGGTAAGATTACATTTTAAGGAGAAAATATGGACTCTGTTCCCTACCACAGTTTACTTTTAGTTTTAATAATTATAGGATTAATTTTAATAAATGGGTTTTTTACAGCCCTTCATACTGGAGTTATTAGCCTTTCCCAGGATAAGCTTCGCGACCTAGAAGAAGATGGCATGAAAAATGCCCAAGTCTTATTAAGGATAACAAATAACCAAGACAGGCTAAACCAGTCTTTTTCAATGATAAACTCTATTTTATCACTTTTTACAGTCGCTTTTATAGCTGATATGATGAGGGATTTTGATTTTATAGTGGATAATCTTTCTATGAAGACAGCTCTTTTTATAACTATATTGCTTTACATAGTAGTCAAAATTATTTTTGTAGATAAGATTCCCCAAAGGATAGGGGTTAGAAATCCCTTAGCCTTCGCCCTAAATACTACGGGCATACTCAGAGTAAGTCTTGCTCTAACCAAGCCCTTTGTTATTTTGACAGATCATGTGACAAATTTTGTCATGAAAATTTTTGGCATAGAAGCTGGTGTTATCCAGAAAGAGGTTACCAGTGAACAGATAAGGTCAGTTGTCCAAATTGGGGAAGACCAGGGGATTATAAGACCCATGGAATCAAAGATGATTCACTCTATCATGAATTTTGATGATATAATAGTAGAAGAAATCATGACAGCAAGGACTGATGTCTTTATGATCGATATAAATGATAAGGATAGGGAATTTATGGAGGAATTTGTTAAAATCCGCCACAACAGGATTCCTGTCTTTGAAGATAATGTCGATAATATCCTAGGAGTCCTATATACCAAGGACTATCTCTTAGAAGCGACTAAGGTGGGGCTTTACAATGTAGATATAGAAAAACTAATCAGACCTGCCCACTTCGCGCCAGATAAGATTGAGGCAGATAAGCTTTTTTCAGATATGCAAAAAGGACATATCCATATGTCCATATTAATAGATGAATATGGTGGTTTTGCAGGCGTTATTACCATGGAAGACCTAATAGAAGAGATCGTAGGTGATATGGAAGATAGCTTTGACTATGATATCCCAGAAATAAGGATAAATAGTAAAAATGTATTTATAGTTAAGGCTTCTATAGGTATAAAAGACTTAAACGAAAAAATACCTATAGACATAGACGAAGAAAACGAAAACTATGACTCCCTAGGTGGTTTTATCATTGATAAACTCGGCTACATACCAGAAGCAGGAGATAATGAAACTATAATCTACAACGGCTACGAAATTAAAATTCTCTACATGGAAGATAATAGAATAAAGGCCTGTAGGATTAGGAAATTAAAAGAAAAACCTCCTGAAGAAGGAGAAGACAATTCTAATAAAGCAGAAGAAAACGAAAATAATGAAGATTAAAAAACCGTCCAATTGATGTTGGGCGGCTTTTTGGTGGTCATACTGAGTGATTTTCTATTCTTCCTCAGAGCTTAGCTCCAGGGATATAAGGTCCAAATCCTCTGTGTAGGTAAAGTCGTAGACTATTTTTTCGATGTTTTCAAAAGTAAAGACTAGGGTCACATCAACTAGGTTTTGGTCCACAGGGGCAGTTTTAATGAGGTCTCTGGCAAAGGATACCTCAACTTTGGACTTATCTGAAAGTATCTGTCCTGCTAGGTCAAGGTCGCCTTTAAGGCCCTCGTACATCTTATCAAAGTCCTCTCCTTCAAGGCCTAGACCCTTTACATCCTCCCTAAAGACTTCCTTGTCGACTTCTCTAAGTGAATCGATTATGCGATAGGACTTATCGACAAAGGCTTGGTTGTTTTCCTCTAATTCTTTGTTTTTAGATAGGGTAGATAAGAGATTAATCTCAAGCCCACTTAGCTTATCATCTTTTTTATTAGCTAAAATGGTTAGGGAATCGTCCTCACATTCGCCAATTACCAGAAAACTATCGTCCTTTTTTGTAAGGGTATCGATAGAAAGAATAGGCCCTGTATAGTCGACAGGAAGCAAGAGCTCTGATAAGACTCTTAAATCTCCACCAACTTGGCTTTTTAGAGGCTCAGCTAGGATTTTTGAAAGGCTCGCTACATCCTTATTTTCTATATCTTTTAAAATTTTGGCAAGAAAAGTCTTATCCTCATCAGATAAGTCTTTGTTCGCATCATCTAGCAAATCAAAAAAGTCATCAGTTAAATTTTCATCATATATTTGTTCGTCAGTTTTCATAACAACAGAATCTTCATCTTTATTTACTTTTGGCTTATCTTTTTCGCATCCACTAAAGAGGATAGCCATAGAAAAGATAAAAACCAAGCTTTTATATAATTTTTTCATAAGTCCTCCTTGTATTATTATAACATAGAGACTTCTTTTTATAAATTTCATATATGTTTTAAATTGACTTTTAGATTTAAAAGGTGATTATTATTAGAATAAAATTCCGTTTAGAGGGTCAATATATAATTTTGATATTAAAATGTAAAAAAATAAAGAGAAAAGCCTTGAATTTTTTTCTTAGATATGATATATTTAAGATACGAAAACGATACCGAAAAAATGTTTTCATAATCTTTCACCAGGATCGCTAGATTAGGAAGGCATATAAGAGAGGATTCGGTAGAGGAAATTTTACGGAGGAATATTTATGAAAATTAAGCAAACGTTACTAGCAGGAGCCCTTGTTCTTGCAGGTGCACTTACCTTTACAGGATGTGGCAATTCAAATGACGGAGCAAAGGAAGAGACAGCTAAGAATGACGGTGGCAAAGCTTCTGTCTATTACCTAAACTTCAAACCAGAAGTAGAAGAAGTTTGGAAAGAAATTGCAACTAAATACGAAGAAGAAACAGGTGTTCCAGTAAAGGTTGTTACAGCTGCATCAGGAACTTATGAATCAACACTTAAGGCAGAAATCACAAAAGATGATGCACCAACCCTATTCCAAATCAACGGCCCAATTGGCTACCAAAACTGGAAAGACTATACAAAAGATCTTAAGGATTCAGAGATTTATTCTCACCTAGTAGACAAAGACCTTGCTGTTAAAGACGGTGAAGGTGTTTACGGCATCCCTTATGTAGTTGAAGGCTACGGTCTAATCTATAACGATGCTATCCTTCAAAAATACATCGGTCTTGATGGAGCTAAGATTAAATCAGTAGACGAAATCAACAATTTTGAAAAACTAAAAGAAGTTGCTGAAGATATGCAAGCCAAAAAAGATGACCTTGGCATAGACGGCGCTTTTGCATCTACATCTCTTAAACCAGGCGAAGACTGGAGATGGCAAACTCACTTAGCTAACCTTCCAATCTACTACGAATATAAAGACAATGATACAAAAGATATGGCAGAAGTTGAATTTAAGTATGATCAAGAATACAAAAATATCTTTGATCTTTACCTAGAAAACTCAACAGTAGCTCCAGAAGTTTTAACTGGTAAGTCTGTAACAGACTCAATGGCAGAATTTGCCCTTGAACAAGCAGCCTTTGTACAAAACGGAAACTGGGCATGGAGCCAAATTTCTGAAGTATCTGGAAACAAGGTAAAAGAAGAAAATATCAAGTTCCTACCAATCTATACAGGTATGGAAGGCGAAGAAAAACAATCTATCTGTGTTGGTACAGAAAACTTCTTCTCAGTTAACTCACAAGCTAGCGAAGAAAACCAAAAAGCAACAGAAGACTTCCTAACATGGTTATTTACATCTGATGAAGGAAAAGACTTTGTAACAAACAAACTAGGTTTCATCGCTCCATTTGATACCTTTACAGAAGAAGACCAACCACAAGATCCACTTGCTAAAGAAGTAGCAAAATATATGTCAAATGAAGATCTTTACAATATAGACTGGAACTTCACATCATTCCCAAGCCAAGCTTTCAAAGACTACTTTGGTCAAGCTCTAGGCCAATATGCGTCAGGATCTATGACATGGGAAGAAGTTAAAGAAGCATTTGTAACAAGCTGGAAAGACGAAAAAGCAGCAACAAACCAAGAATAAAATAAGCCTAAATTAATGGTCTGAATGTATTTACAAAGCTTATGGCATGAAGATACATTCAGGCCTTTTTAAAAACTTAAAAGGAGGTTTTTATGCAAAAGATTTTAAAGAAATATTTCCCAATCTTTGTTCTTCCTACCTTTTTAGTATTTTTGATAGTTTTCATAGTGCCCTTCATCCTAGGTGTGGGCCTATCCTTTACCAAATTTACAACTATCTTCAATGCTAAATTTGTAGGATTACAAAATTATATTACAGCCTTCTCAAGTGGACAGAGGTTTGGATCAGCCTTTGTATTTACAGTAATTTTCACAATTGTTTGTGTAATTACTATAAATATATTGGCCTTTGCCCTAGCCCTTGTTCTTACAAGGAAAATCAAAGGTACCAACCTATTTAGAACAGTATTTTTTATGCCGAACTTAATCGGCGGTATTGTATTAGGTTATACCTGGCAGGTAATGATAGATGCAGTTTTATTAGGATACGGCAAGACCCTACTTGCTGATGCGAGATATGGTTTTTGGGGACTCGTTATCCTTATGAACTGGCAGATGATTGGCTATATGATGGTAATTTATATAGCTGGTCTTCAAAACGTTCCTCAAGAATTAATAGAGGCGGCAGAAATAGACGGGGCAAATAAATGGCAAACCCTAAAATCTATTACCATACCAATGGTAATGCCATCAATTACAATTTGTACCTTCCTAACCCTAGCTAACTCCTTTAAGCTTTACGACCAAAACCTTGCTCTTACAGCAGGTGCACCATTGTATAAGACAGAGATGCTTGCTATGAATATAGTAGATACCATGTTTTCAAGAAACGGCTTTGAGGGTGTAGGCCAGGCCAAGGCGGTAATCTTCTTCTTGATAGTTGCCTTTATTGCCTACCTACAAATCAAGCTTACAAGTGAAAAAGAGGTGGAACATTAAATGAAAGAAAAAACGATTAATAGAATTTTATTTGTCTTACTACTAGTTTTGCTTGTAGTATTCCTATTTCCAATAGCCTTCATAGTTATGAACTCCTTTAAGGGTAAGTTTTTCATATCTGACTCACCTTTTACAATTCCAACAGGAGAGGCTTTTGCAGGCCTTGAAAACTATGTTGTAGGTCTTGCTAGAACTGGTTTTTTCCAAGCTGCTGGATGGTCAATGTTCATAACCATCTTATCAGTAGGAGTAGTAGTCCTATTTTCAGCAATGACTGCCTACTACCTAACCAGGGTTAAGACCTGGTGGACTAAGGTTATCTATTATTTGTTTGTATTTTCAATGATAGTGCCTTTCCAAATGGTAATGTTCCCTACAATAAAGATTGCAGACTTCCTTCACCTAAATAACCCAGTTGGTATGATTGTCTTATACCTAGGTTTTGGTTCGGGGCTTTCAGTCTTTATGTTTTCAGGTTTTATTAAATCTATTCCAATAGAGATAGAAGAAGCGTCTATGATTGACGGTTGTTCACCAATCAAGCACTTTTTCTATATAATATTTCCAATCCTTAAGCCAACAGCAATTACAGTTGCGATTTTAAATACCATGTGGATATGGAATGACTACCTCCTTCCATATCTGGTAATAGGAGTTTCTACTCCATACAAAACCATACCAGTAGTTGTTCAAATGCTTGTAGGATCTAATGGAAATAAGGATATGGGAGCTATGATGGCCATGCTAGTTTTAGCTATGGTACCAGTAATAGTTTTCTACCTAACCATGCAAAAACATATAGTAAAATCCGTTGCAGCTGGCGCTGTAAAAGGATAAGCCTATGACAAATCCTACTATAAAAGATATTGCATCAATATGTGGGGTTAGCGTAAGCACAGTATCTAGAGCAATAAATGATGCTGAAGGTATAAGTGCGAAAACAAGGGCTAAAATCTTAAAGACAATTAAGGAAACTGGCTATGAGCCAGATACAAATGCGAGAAACCTAAAAATTACAAAAAACAAGACTATAGCAGTCCTAATCAAGGGTATTACCAACCCCTTCTTTACTCCGATGATCAAGGTTATAGAAGAAGAAATAAGCAAAACCAGCCATTCTTTCATCCTAAATAAGGTGGAGGAACATTCGTCAGAAGTTGATGTAGCCTTAAGAATGGTTAAGATTTTAAAACCAGAAGGTATAATTTTCCTAGGTGGAGATCTTAGAAATGACAAAGAGAAATTAAAGGCTTTGGGCATCCCTTATTCGATGACTACTATAATAAATAAGGAAATAATAGAAAAAAACTCAATTTGTGTAGGGGTTGACGATTACAAGGAATCTTACAAGATAGTCGACTATTTAATAAGTCTAGGCCATAAGAAAATCGCCTTTATAGCAGCAAGGGTTGACGACATAAGTATAGGTAGCCTGAGATTTGAAGGCTATAAAAAGGCCCTTTCAGATCATGGTATAGATTTTGATGAAAATCTTGTAATCTACCCACCAAAGGGCTTGGATCCTTACTCTCTTTACCACGGTTATGAATCTGGTAAGAAGATTGTAAAAGAAGCCTTAGACTGTACTGCGATTTTTGCCATATCAGATTTTGTGGCCATAGGAGCAATAAAGGCCATAAATGACATGGGAAAATTAGTTCCAGAAGACTATTCTGTGGCTGGTTTCGATGGGCTTGAGATAAATGAATTTCTCCCACAGCCAATCACAACAATAGTCCAACCGACAAGTCAGATAGCCTACACATCTGTTAAGGAATTATTCAAAATAATAGAAAAGGAAAAATATAAGGAAGTGACTAGTTTTGACGCCAAACTTTTTGTAGGCGCAACAACAGCAAGATTAAGAGAGGTGTGAATATGAAAAAAGCAGGAATTTTATGGCCCCTAGCTAGCCTTAACGGCAGTCACGGCATAGGGGATTTCGGAAGGGCTAGCTATGATTTTATAGATACTAGCAAAGAAGCTGGTTTTGATATGTGGCAAATTCTTCCCCTAAACCCTCTAGGCTACGGTAATTCACCTTACCAGCCTTATTCATCCTATGCTGGCGATGAGGTCTATATATCCCTAGATTTGCTCTATGAAGATGGGCTTCTAGATAAGAGAATAGCACCTCTTAAGCAAAAAGATAGAGTTGATTATAATTTTGTAAGGGAATTTAAAGGCCAATACTTAAAAAAGGCCTATGAGAAATTTAAGGAAAAAGAGCTCGACCAGACTGACTCCTATAAGGAATTTCTAAAGTTTGACTTCGTATACGATTATGCAGTCTTTATAAGTTTCAAAAAAGACAATGACCTAATCGCATGGAATGAGTGGCCAGAAGAGCAAAAAACTTGGATAATAGACAAAAAGCTTGACCTAAGCCCATACCAAGATCAAATTGGCTATGAAATTTTTATCCAATATATCTTCTATAAGCAGTGGATGAAATTAAAGGCCTATGCCAATGAAAACGGCCTTAAAATCATAGGCGACATCCCATTTTATGTGGGACTTGACAGCCTAGATGTTTGGCAAAATCAAAAATATTTTGAAATTACCGATGAAGGTAAGCCAATTTTAATAGCGGGAGTGCCACCAGATGCCTTCTCAGACCTAGGCCAAAGATGGGGCAATCCAATTTATAGGTGGGATGAGCTAGAAAAAGACGACTTCAAATTCTGGATAGATAGGCTAGCCTACAATGTAAAACTATATGACATTGTAAGGCTTGACCACTTCAGAGCCTTTGATACCTACTGGCAAATAGATGCAAAAAACGATACAGCTGTTGAAGGCGAATGGATTTATGCACCAGGTTTTAAACTTTTCGATAAAATTACAGAAGAACTAAAGGATGTAGAGTTTATCGCAGAAGACCTTGGAACAATGATGCCAGGAGTTTACAAGCTACGTGACCACTACGACCTAAAAGGTATGGTGATAATCCAAGAAAACCTAAGACCTTGGGAAGACCATTTAATAGAAGCTACAGCCAATTCTGTAGCCTACCCAGGTACCCACGACAACAAGACCCTCTTCCAGTGGTACGATGAATTAACTGAAGACCAACAAGAGTCTATAAAAGACTACTTCAAAGACTTGGGTATCGACCATGGAGATATTAGGGATGACTTCTTTGATTTTGTCATGGGCACAGAAAGTGACTATGTAATTGTATCCTTGGCAGACATCCTAGGCCTTGGCAAAGAGGCGAGAATCAACGAGCCTTCAACCCTAAATGACCTAAACTGGTCTTTCAAACTAAAAGACTTAAATGACTACAAGGAAAAAGTTGAATTTTTAAACAAGACCATAGAAGAAAACAAGGAACACAAAAGAAGCCAAGGGAGGAAAAATGGCAAATCTAAGCCTAAAAAACATAAATAAAGTTTATGATAATGGTTTCCATGCTGTAAAAGATTTCAATATGGAAATCGAAGATAAAGAATTTATAATCTTTGTAGGCCCATCTGGTTGTGGAAAATCTACAACTCTAAGGATGATTGCAGGCCTTGAAGAGATTTCGAGTGGGACCCTTGAGATAGATGGAAAAAAAGTCAACGACGATCTACCAAAAGATAGGGACATAGCCATGGTATTCCAAAACTACGCCCTTTATCCACATATGACCATCTACGACAATATGGCTTTCTCACTTAAGATTAACAAGATGAGCAAGGAAGAAATTAACAAAAAGGTAAAGGAAGCTGCCGAGATTTTGGGCATTACCAACCTTCTTGACAGGAAACCAAAACAACTATCAGGTGGTCAAAGGCAAAGGGTAGCTATGGGAAGGGCTATAGTTCGTAATCCAAAAGTATTTTTGATGGACGAACCACTTTCAAACCTCGATGCCAAACTTAGAGTCCAAATGAGAATAGAAATAGCAAGGCTTCACAAAAAACTTGGGACAACTATGATTTATGTAACCCACGACCAAACAGAAGCCATGACTCTTGGTACAAGGATAGTTGTAATGAAAGATGGGGAAATCCAACAAATTGACAGCCCACAAACCCTCTACGACCATCCAAACAACCTCTTTGTTGCAGGCTTCATAGGTTCTCCACAAATAAACTTGATAGAAGTGGATGTCAAAGAAGTTGGCGAAAAGATTCACATTTCAAACCCTTACTTTGATTTTGAAATGCCAGAAGAAAAGGCTAAGGTCCTAAGAGATAAGGCCTATGTTGGCAAAAAAGTCATTTTTGGTATAAGGCCAGAATCCATCCACGATTCTGAAGAAGTGCCTGAAGATTGTCTAGCAAGCTCACCTGTAAAGAGCGCTGTTAAAGTCTATGAACTTATGGGATCTGAAGTCCACCTATACTTTGACCTAGGCGAAACACAAATGATTGCCAAGACATCTCCAAGAACCAAGGCTGAAGAAGGTAAGGACGTAGACTTTGTCTTTGCCCTAGATAAATCATATCTTTTCGACCCTGAAACAGAGCTAATAATAGAATAAAAAAATCCCGCTTATGCGGGGTTTGATCCATAGACAAACTGTTCCAACCAGTCATTTCAAGGCTTACTTACATTTAAACAAAGCCAAGAGCTTTTTAATAAAATATTCTAAAGCCTTTTGCCAGGTTAAAGCTTGGCAGAAAAAACAGAGCAATCAATAATTATTTGAAGTTAATTTATAGGATTTATCTTACTCTCCATAATCCTAAAAGTTTAAATTGGCTGCTCTGTAGAAATGACTGTTAAGTTAATTTAATTTGTAAAACCCGACTTGAAGCGGGTTTTTTAAATGATTTTGATTTTATTTTCTATTTTTATCTTTGTTTTTTTCCCAAATATCCTTTGGATAAACTCCATCTTGGAACATGGCCTTAAAGGCGTCTTGGGCTGGTTTTAGGTCTTCGTGATAGGTTATTCCTATCCATTTTTCATTGGTTGGGATAATTGTAATATCTGCGGTATCTTCCTTTATCCATTCGCCAATCATCTCTGGAAGGACATATTCGCAAGTTTCAAAATTATCTTTATTATTTTCTAAGAAAGATATAAAATGTTTTTCTGCTAGGTCAAAAAATCCTGGGAAAGATGCCCAAAGGTTCATAGAGACAAGACTTTCTAGGTTTAAAAGATCTGGACCTAGACCTTCTTTTGATGAAAAGTTCTTATCTTCCTTATTATATTTTATCTCGTGGGTTTCTATGATATTAACTAGCTTATTTTCACCATTTCCCACAGAAACTCCCCTAGTAACTGTACCGTTGTCAGATAGGGTATTTTTAAGTTTATAGCCTGCCATGGCTACTTGGAGCTTATTATCCTTTGTTTCTTTTGTCTTTATTAAAAAGTCATGGAGGTCCTTAAAGACACCCTTGCCATAGTAATCATCTGCATTTATAACGAGAAATGGCTCATTTACAAGCTCCTTTGTAGCAAGAACTGCATGGACTGTTCCCCAAGGCTTAGTTCTAGTTTCTGGTGAAGTAAAACCACCAGCTAGGGTCATATCCTGAAAGGCATATTCTACATCTATAAATTTCTCAATCCTTTTTCCTATTACTTCCTTAAAATCTTTTTCTATGTCTTTTCTAATTATAAAGACAACCTTAGTAAAGCCTGCCTCTATAGCATCAAAGATTGAATAGTCAATGATGGTATAGCCATTTTCATCCATTTTGGCAAGCTGCTTGATACCTGCACCATATCTTGATCCTATGCCAGCGGCAAGGATAACCAAACTTGTGTCCATACTTACTCCTTGTCTTCATAACCATTAGGGTTATTTTTTTGCCATCTCCATGAATCTTCGCACATTTGTCTTATGCCATTTTCTGCCTTCCAGCCCAAAAGCTCGTAGGCCTTAGTCGCATCTGCAAAACACTTTGCTATATCGCCTTCTCTACGTCCTACAATCTCATATGGAACTTTTCTTCCAGAGGCTTCTTCAAAGGCTTTTACAACTTCAAGGACTGAATAGCCCTTGCCTGTAGCAAGGTTAATAATAGATACTCCATCGAGTTTATCAAGCCTGTCAATGGCTAGGACGTGGCCCTTGGCAAGGTCTACTACGTGAATATAATCCCTAACCCCAGTGCCGTCTACTGTGTCATAGTCATCCCCAAAGACTCTCAAATAATCTAGCTTACCAACAGCTACCTGGGCTATGTATGGCAAGAGGTTATTTGGAATCCCTTGTGGGTCCTCGCCAATTTTTCCTGACTTGTGGGCCCCTATTGGATTAAAATACCTTAGAAGGACGATTTTCCACTCAGGATCAGATTTTTGAAGATCTATCATTATCTGCTCCATCATGGACTTAGACCAGCCGTAAGGGTTGGTACATTCGCCCTTAGGGAAGTCTTCTGTAATAGGAACTGTTTTTGGGTTACCATAAACAGTAGCAGATGAAGAAAAGATTAGGTTTTTACATCCCACTTCCTTCATGGCTTCAAGAGTTGTAAGGGTCCCTGTGATGTTGTTGTGGTAGTATTCTAGAGGTTTTTTAACTGATTCCCCAACAGCCTTAAGGGCCGCACAGTGGATAAGGAAGTCGATTTTTTCTTTGATCAAAACTTCTTTGAGTTTTTCCTTATCGAGGATATCTGCCTCATAGAACTTAATTTTTTTGCCAGTTATCTCTTCTACCCTATCAACAGCTATTTTTGATGAGTTTGAGAGGTTGTCGTAGATTACTACCCTATAATCTTTATTGATTAACTCTACGGCGGTGTGGCTACCTATATAGCCTGCCCCACCAGTTATTAGTACGTTTTTCATTTATCTACCTTTCATAATTATATATATTACAATTATACTATAATGTGAAGAAATTTTGAAGTTTTAGTTAAATACTGATAATGGGTAGGTCAGGGCAGTAATATTAAAGGCAATCTCGCAGATTAAAGGTCATTATAAAAAATAATTTGCAAATTTTCCCGGTATGAGTAAAGTATTTACATAATATAAGACGTTGAAGGGACCAGTAGGTCATGTTTTACTTACAGAGAGGGGCATTAGCTGAGAAGCCCTAGGAAGATTTGACTGAATACCAACCCTGAGTTTCTTGTGAATAAGCAAGACGTATGACTACGATACAGCCTTAATGAGTAAAAAATTAGGTGGAACCACGGAATCTAACCGTCCTATTATCCAGATGTGGATATGGGACGGTTTTTTTATTCGAGAATTTAGAAGGAGAAATTATGATAAAGATTAAATTACCAGATGAATCAGTAAAAGAATACGAAGAAGGTGTTCTAGTTTCTGATGTAACAAAAGACATTTCAAAGGGACTTTACAGAGCGGCTGTAGGTGCTGTTGTAAATGGAAAAATAATGGGCTATGCTGAGCCAATAAATGAAGATAGTGACTTTAAAGTTGTAAAATTTGATGATGAAGAAGGCAAGGAAATTTTCTGGCATACATCAAGCCACGTTATGGCAGCAGCTATTAAAGAGCTTTGGCCAGAGACAAAATTTGCTATAGGACCTGCCATAGCAGATGGTTTCTACTATGATATGGACCTTGAACACAGATTTACTCCAGAAGATCTTGAGATAATCGAAAAGAAAATGAAAGAGATTGCCAAAAAAGATCTTAAGCTAGAAAGAGTTGAAATCTCAAGAGAAGAAGCTCTAAAGATGTTTAAGGAAGAAGGTCAGGACTACAAGGTAGAATTAATCGAAGACCTACCAGAAGATGAACTTATCACTTTATACAAGATGGGAGATGCCTTTACAGACCTTTGCAGGGGACCACATCTTGAATCAACTAAACAAATCAAGGCTTTTAAACTAAAAGCTATAGCAGGTGCTTACTGGAGAGGAGACTCTGATAGAGCCATGCTTCAAAGAATCTATGGTATATCCTTCCCTAAGGCAAAAGACCTTGAAGAATACGAAGTTTTACAAAAAGAAATCGCTAGACGTGATCACAGAAAAATAGGTAAGGAAATGGACCTATTTACCTTCCACGAAGAAGGACCAGGCTTCCCATTCTTCCATCCAAATGGCATGATTTTAATGAACGAGCTTCTTGATTGGTGGAGAGGTGTTCTAGATGAAAAAGGATACGGAGAAATAAAAACACCACTTATCTTAAATGAAGCTCTATGGCACAGATCAGGCCACTGGGATCACTATAAGGAAAACATGTACTTTACAAAGATAGATGATGAAGACTATGCTATTAAACCAATGAACTGCCCAGGTTCAGTTTTAACCTACGCATCTCGTCAGCACTCCTACAGGGACCTACCAATTAGACTTGCAGAATTTGGTCAAGTGCACAGACACGAACTATCAGGTACCCTTCACGGCCTATTTAGAGTAAGAACATTTACCCAAGACGATGCCCACGTTTACTGCCTTCCAAGCCAAATCAAGGAAGAAGTTTATAGGATGATTGACCTTGCAGACCTTCTATACTCTACATTTGGTTTTAAATACACTATAGAATTATCTACAAGACCAGATGACTACATGGGAGATATTAAGGATTGGGATTTTGCTGAAGAGCAATTAAAGAAAGCTCTAGAAGAACGTGGTATTGATTATCAAATAAATCCGGGTGACGGTGCCTTCTATGGTCCAAAGATTGACTTCCACCTCCTAGATGCAGCTAAGAGAGAGTGGCAATGTGGTACAATCCAGCTTGACTTCCAACTTCCAGCCAACTTCGAACTAGAATATGTAGACGAAAACGGTGAAAAACAAAGACCAGTTATGCTTCACAGGGCCCTACTTGGATCAATCGAGAGATTTATCGGTGTCCTAACAGAACACTTTGCAGGAAGATTCCCACTTTGGATTAACCCTAAACAAGTAGAGATAATCCCAGTAGCAGATAGGTTTGCTGATAAGGCTTATGAAATTGCGGGAGAAATTGAAAAAGCAGGTTTCAGAGTAGAAGTAGACGAAAGAAGCGAAGGGGTAGGCTATAAGATTAGATCTGCTCAAATGATGAGAACAAACTACATGATTGTAGTTGGTGATAAGGAGATTGAATCAGGGCTTCTTACAATCAGAAATAGAGATGGTGAGGAAACTAAAGACGTTAGCCTAGAAGAATTTATCTCAAAAATTTCAGAAGAAAGAGATAGCAAGGCAAGAGAATCTGTGTATTAATATGAACTACAATGCGATTATCCTAGGCACAGACCACAACTCATATTCGGTTGCCAGAAGCTTTCATGAGGCTTTTGATAAAGAGCCAATTGTTGCAGGCTCTGCTGTCCTAGTACCATTTTATAAGTCGAAAATTTGTGACATATATACAGAAAAAAACTTTTCTACAGATGATAAAATTTTTGTAGAAACATTAAATAAGCTCGTAAAATCAAGGGATGAAGAAGATTTTATCTTCTTCGCCCCAACTGAGCATTATGTAGACCTTTTGGTAAGAAATGCTAAACATTTTGACTTTTCCTACCATATCCCATATCCAGCACCAAAAGAAGCAGAAAAGCTCTTAAGAAAGTCAGAATTCTATAAAATCTTAGAAGAAATTGGAGTTTCTTATCCAAAATCTTTTGTTGCTGATAGGAAAAACTATAAAGATTTAGACCTTGATGGGGAAATCTTCCTAAAGGCTGATGAATACGACGATTTTATAGCAAGCGATATAAAAATTAAGAAAAAAGGCTATCAGGTAAATAATAAAGAAGAGGCTATCAAGATTTTAGAAAATATCTACGATAGCGAATACGAGGGTCATATTATTTGCCAAGAATTTATACACGGCGGCCAAGGAACTGAATATTCCCTGAATGGATATAGGTCAAAGGATGGTAAAATATCAATGGTTCTTGCAAGAAACCTTCTTTCTGATATGAGGCCAATGTGGGTTGGCAACCACCTAGTCCAAGTTGACCACGAAGACTCCGAGATGTATGCTATTGCAGAAAAAATTGTCGATAATTTATCTTATGTAGGTCTTTTTAACTTAGACTTTAAAAAAGATAGCAAAAGCGGTAAGGTCTATACGCTGGAGATGAATATTAGACAGGGCAGGACCTTTTATTATTCAACCTTAGCTGGAGTAAACCTCATAAAAATTGCCACAGAAGATATGATTTTAGGAAAGTCTGTAAGTGAGAGGACTAAAAGAGCCTTTATGCTTACAGCTATAAATAAGAACGTGGCAAGAGACCATGTTGATCCAAGTCTTTTGGATGAATTTGATGATAAGAAGAGAAATGAAAATTCTGCAATCCACATAATAAATAGCGAAGATGATGGAATTTTAAGAAACATCAAGGTAAAAGATGCCCTAAGACGTCAAGAAAAAGAACTATACGATTAAATAAAGAGATAGTCGCCACAAGGCTTCTATCTCTTTAAATTGTGAATAATGAATATAAAGAAAGGAGTTTAGATGACAGAAAAATTAGCGAAGAAAAATAGGATGGGGATTGAGCCGGTCCCATCACTTTTATTTAAAATGAGCCTACCGATTATTATTTCCTTCTTGGTCCAATCGGTTTATAACCTAGTTGATTCGATATTTGTAGCGAGACTTTCAGAAAAGGCCCTTACAGCCGTTTCTCTTTGTTTTCCAGTCCAAAATATTATGATATCCTTTGCGGTAGGAACAGGTATTGGTACAACAGCTCTTCTTTCCAGGTATTTAGGTATGGATGATAAAAAGAGAGTATCCTCTATTGCAACTCACGGTCTGGTTTTAGCCACAATATCTATGTTGGCCTTTGTTTTATTTGGCATATTTTTTTCAGACTTTTATGCAAGAAGCCAGTCAACAGATCCAGAAATCATCCAATATACAAAAGACTATTTATTTGTAGTTTTATTATTCTGTGGGGGAGTATTTTTCCAAATATTTTTTGAAAAAACCCTCCAATCAACTGGTAACACAGTTTATACCATGATAACCCAGGGTACAGGAGCTATTATTAATATCATCCTTGACCCTATAATGATCTTTGGACTCTTTGGTTTTCCTATGATGGGCGTTAAGGGAGCAGCCCTTGCGACAGTTATCGGACAAATGGGAGGAGCCTTGGTGGGAGTAATCTTCCATACTAAGAAAAATAATGAAGTAAGCTTTGAAATTAAGAGCTTTAGACTCCATCTAGAAAACCTAAGCCTAATCTTTTCCATTGGTCTACCATCAATTATAATGTCAGGTATAGGGTCCTTCGTCTTATTTTTTATGAATGCGATACTCTATACTTTTGGATCTTCAGCTGTAGCAGCTTATGGAATCATGTATAAGCTCCAGTCCTTTGCCTTTATGCCTATGTTTGGTATATCAAATGCCCTCCTTGCCATAGTTTCCTATAACTATGGAGCAAGGAAAAAAGTTAGGATAAAGGAAGCGATTAGTCTTGCTATGAAGGCGTCCTTTGCTATTGTGGGCCTTGCAACAATCTTGATGTGGATCTTTACCTCACAAATTTTTGACCTCTTTGCAGCAACTGATGAAATGAGATCTATAGGGGTGCCTATGATAAGGATAGTATCCTTATCTCTAATAGTATCTATTCCTTCGGTAGTAGGAGTTGGTGGGATTTTCCAGGCCCTAGGCAATTGGAAGTTTCCAATCTTCCA
>NZ_CALGYW010000008.1 GCF_937934665.1 uncultured Anaerococcus sp. | reverse complement strand
GTAAGGAAAAAAAGCAAAAGGAGGGGGAGATATATGAATAAATTTAAGAGTTTTTTAATCTTGCTAGTAAGTTTTATTTTGCAAACCTCAATTTTTGCTAAAATAGACATACTGGGAGCAAATTTAAATATAATCATTCCTGCAGCCATTGCACTTGCACAGATTTTGCCAAATAAAACCGGTAGGGTTGGGGGTCTTGTAGTTGGTCTTTTTGAAGACTTTCTATTTTCAAGCCTAGTGGGGGTTAGGGCTCTTTCCTATTACCTTATCGGACTTTTCTCATCAGGCGAACTTATAAAGATAGGTAAGGATAAGAGGAGTGGTGTGATTGTTTGTATAATTTCTACAATCTTTAATTTTTTACTGGTAAATGGTATCTACTATATTTTTGCAACTAACCTTACTCCAATGAGAGGGTATTTGGGATCTGCAATTATTGTAGAAGCTATCTTAAATTCAGCTATTTACTTACTTTATTATTTATTAATTAAAAAAGTAATGTATATACCGACCTATAGGATATAGAGGTTTTTATGAGAAATAAAAAAGAAAATAGACTAATTTTCATCCAAGCCTTTGTAGTAATCGCAATCCTAATTATAATTTTTAGACTTTTTAGTGTCATGATTTCTAAAGGGGACTATTATAGGGACTTATCTGATAATAGAAAGGTCAAGGAAGTAGATGAGCTTGCAAGTAGAGGAAATATCTACGACAGGGATGGTAGAATCCTTGCTACATCTGTTCCGTCCTTTGCAGTTAAACTCTACAAGGATGAGCTAATGAGTCTAGAAGAGGAAAAAAGAAAAGCCCTTATTGGAGATCTTGTAGATATCTTGGAAGAAGATGGAGTAAACTATACAGAAGATTACAATGTAAAATTAAATACATTTAGGTATAAAAGAGAGGCTGATTATTTTAAGAAAAAAGAAATGCCAATGGAAGATGTGGTCGAAAAGTTAATTGAAAATGACCTTATCGAAGAATTCTTATTATCAATTTATAAAAAAGATGGTATTAAATATGAAACCTTAAATACAGCTATCTTAGCCCTTAAAAAAAGAGGGATAGACGTACCTGTCCACATTGACCAAAAGGATGGGAAACTACTTGTAGAATACAAAAAAAACTATGAGAAAAAACTTGCTTCGATAGGATTTAATAAAAAAGACGATCCTACAGATGTTATCCTAGAATCAGTGGGGGAAGACAGGTCAGTTCTCCTATCTATTTTACAAAATTCTCACGCGAGGCTTTTAGCCTACAAAATTTTAGAGAGTAACAAGCTATTGGGAAGTCTAACTATGGATGACTACGCCATAAAAAGTGATCAAGATTTAATAGAAAAAAAGGCAAGACTTCATAAGGCCTTTGATAAAATTACCCTCGATTCTAAGCCAAGTGACGATTTTTGTGAAATAGTAAAAAACTCTACAATTAAAGAAGTGCTCACCTATGCTATGGTAGATGATAAGGGAGCCTATATTATCCCTGCTAATATGCTAATAGAAAAGCTTGAAAATAAGGGGATATATGCAAATTTTGAAACTGAAGTAATCACAGAAAGTAAGGATGATAAAAACCAATATTCTGTAGATGTAAGGTTTAAAAATCCTCAAGCAGGCTCTGCTGTTGATGAACTTGCTAGACTTGCTGATGAACACGGTTTAATAAAGCCCCTTATTGAATCTGAGTATGTAAAGTATATGGCTCAAAATGCCAACACTAGAAATAATATCTATCCAAATATAGATATTACAGAAGATGATCCTGATGATTGGGAATATACCTTCACTATTGACAAGAAAGATTTTTATACCCATTATGCTAATAAGAATAAGGCAAATTCTACTAAAGAAACAGTCGACATCCTGATGAATGAAAAAGATGGGGAAAAAATCTTAGCCTACCTCAAAAAAGTAAGCGGACTTGACGAGTACAATGATGTAGAAGCAGTTGGTATATTAACTATAGACAATACCTTAAACAGGCAAGGCTCTTTTGGTTATAGACCAATAAATATTGTGTACAATCTTGATGAGTCAACAGTTTTAAAAATTGAAGAAAAAATTGATTCAGCATCTGGTATTGTTGTAGAAACTATTCCTATTAGGTCTTATCCGAATAGAAATCTCGCTAGTCATATCCTAGGCTACATGGGACCAATTGCAACAAGTGAAGAAGTCGATAAGTACGTAAAAGAAAGAGCCTATCTCCGTGATGAAATCATAGGGAAAACCGGTATAGAAGAATCTTACCAAGATAATCTAAAGGGTAAAAATGGTAGGTCACTTGTAACAGTTGACTCATCTGGAAATAGAAGAGAAACCATATCTCAAACAAAGTCAGAACCAGGTGATGATGTTTATTTATCAATAGATGCCAAGCTTCAAAAACAAGCTGAAGAATCTCTAAAAGGGGTCCTAGAATCCTTAAGAGAAACTGGTTTTTATGAGTCAGAATACGGTTCATTTACTCCATTTAAAATGGCACCCCATGCTGAAAGTGGAGCGGTAGTAGTATCTGATGTTAAAACTGGGGAAGTCTTAGCCCTAGCATCCTATCCGAACTACGATCCGAACCTATTTTCCACAGGGATTTCTAGTTCCGACTGGGAAGCTCTCCAAGTAGAAGAAACTGAAGGGCCTTTGGCACCAAGACCAATGCTAAACATAGCAACTCAAACAGCTGTAATGCCAGGCTCTACCTTTAAGCTTGTAATAGCCCTAGCAGCCCTAGAAAAGGGTCTAGATCCACTAGCTATAAATAATTGTCATGGCTTTATGGAAATAGGTAACAGGAGATTTTCTTGTCTTGTCTATACAGAAACAGGCACAACTCATGGTGAAGAAAACCTATATGGAGCTATAAGAGATTCTTGTAACTACTATTTCTACACCCTAGCCCTTGGTGAAAACCCAGAAGACGGCGATTCACTAACAACCAAGCTTGAACTAAACGATATAAGACTAGCTTGTGAAATGCTAGGACTTGATCAAGAAACAGGAATAGAGATAAATATTCCTAGGGAAGCTAAGGGAAATGTCCCTTCAATAGGCAAAAAAGTTGAAGTAACTAAATTAATGCTAAAAGACTACCTAGAAAAAAATCTTACCCTCTTTATCAAAGAAGGAGTAAAGAAAACTAGGGATGAATACGAAAAAGACATAACAGATATAGTTAAGTTTACAGACAGTCCTAAGGATTGGACTAGAAAAGCTATCATCGATTTCTTTGATGAAAGAGGCTATGATCCTATAGTAGTACCAGAAGGCCAAAGGGATGGATTAGCAGATACAATCAAGTATACCTACCTAAACCAAGCTGTTTGGGATATAACAGATATGTTAAATATAGTTATCGGCCAGGGGCAAAACTCCTATACTCCTATTCAAATGAATAGGGCAGTAGCAACCCTAACAAATGGAGGCTACCTAAATAAGCTAACTCTTATAAACAAGGTTAAAAACCATGATTCTGGAGAAGTTTTATTTGAAAATGTTCCAGAAAAAGAGAGAATAGATATTAAGGATAAGAAATATCTTGAAGATATAAAATATGGTACCCTGCTTGTAGCTCAAAAAAATGCTGTTTTAAATCAATTACCAATAGATATTGGTATAAAAACAGGTACAGCAGAAGTAGAGGGTCAAAACCTTGATGGAACAGACTACGATACCTATGCATGGATGGTTGGTTTTGCGCCTTATGATAATCCAGAAATAGCTATTTCTATAGTATTAACCCAGGGTGATACATCCTACAACGCATCTCCAATTATGAGAGATATAGTGGCGAGGTATTTTGATTTAAATGTTGAGATGATAAATGCAGAACCAACTGCAGAAGACATCCAAGAACTCGGCGAATCTACAAACGGCGAGGCTCATTAGTTAAGAGGAAAATATGCAAGTATATTTAATAAACGGAAAAAATAACATAGGAAAAACAGATTTTGCGGTAAACCTAGCAGAAAGACTTTCTGAAAATAAGAGAGTCTTACTGACATCTTTTTTTAGAAGCGAAAAATCAAATATAGAAGATTATTTCAAGAAAGACGGCATGGTTAGCTACGATATATCAGACTACTTTCTAGGTCTTTGTGAGCTAGAAAGGGTAATGGTTAAGGAGAATGCCAACCTAAACTTTATCATAGCCCCACTTTTAGAAGATAAATATGAATTTAGGGTAGATGATGTTTATAGGCTCATAGATGAGATAGATTATGATATAATAATAATAGATAACCTTGACCTAGCTATAAAAGATGCAGTAAAAATAGAAATTATAGACAGCAAAGATCTTGATAAAGAAATCCACGCTGACTATTATTTCATAAATCGTGTTGAAGATAATTTTGATCCAAGACCTATTAAAGATAAAATTCTAGGTAAGTCTGCAACTTACCTAGGCTTTGCTAAAGAAAATGATTATTTCAAAAAAATCATAGATAACCTCCTAAAGGGAGAGGCTGAAAATATAGAAAGTCTTGGATTTTTCGAAAAAATTAAGAGGATTTTTAAGAAATGAAAGTAATTTTCATTGATGGAAAAGAAAAAATCCTAATGAGGTTAAAAGATGAGAGAGTCATGGAAGTAGTTTTCTATGACTCTCTTCTTCATAATATCTACAGGGCTAAGGTTGTTAACAAACTAGATAACCTCAAGGCTTATTTTGTAGAAATACCTGGTAAAGAGACCTTGTTTTTAAAATCAACCCTAGCTTATAATATAGGAGATAATGCCATTATCCAGTATGTAAGAGAGCCTGCTAATGGCAAACTAGGTCTTGCAAGTGAAAATTTTAGGCTAGAAAATGAGGCCTATAGCCTAATTAGGTATCCTCTAAGAAAAAAGCCCAAGCTTAAAGCTCATAAAAAGAAAGATAAGGTCTTATATGAAGAAATTTTAAAAGAAAAAGAAAGGTTAATCAGGGAAGAGAAATTTTTCCCAAGTCCAAAACTCTTACTTAAAAATTCCATAAAAGACGCCTATATATTAAAATATAAGGACTATGAACAAAGAGATTTTGATATTAGAAACTCAAGAGTCTTTACTCTTTTGAAAGAAAACTTAAAGGAATCTGAAATAGTTTATAAGGACCTATCTATAATTATAGATGAACTAGAAACCTTAACTGTAATTGACGTAAATACAGGATCTAGAAAATCAAAACAAAGAAAAAAAGATTTTCTTTTAAATATAAATCTAGAATTAATTGACTTTATTATCTACAACTTAAAACTTAGAAATATTGGTGGTATGGTTGTAATTGATTTTTTAAGGTCAGATGGGGAAGAGAAAATAATAGAGGCTTTTAAAGAAAAAGCAAAAGAATATAAGCTGGAAATGGAAGTTTTCGGCTTTAGTAAAATGGGTCTTTTTGAAGTTTCTATAAAAAGGAGAGGCGAAAGTCTAAAAGCAAACCTAAGAAAAAGAAATTTACTTCCTTAGGTTAAATGCTTTGACTAAAGCCTCTTTTTCTTTTTTTGTAAGTTTTTTGATCCTAGCTTCAAGCTTAAGAGCTAGTGACTTGCTATCAACTCTCTTATAATAAACAAGGCTAACAGGAAGCCTTGATCTAGTATATTTAGCACCTTTTCCTCTATTATGGGTCTTTAGCCTCCTATTAACATTGGTAGTATATCCGGTATACAGGGAATTATCTCCACACCTTAAGATATATACAAAGTGCATCAAGAAAACCTATCATCAAGGACTTGATTTATGATATCAATATCAAAACCCTTACCGGCCAAGTGTCTAAAAACCTTAACCCTATTTTCATAAGAAAAATCATTTTTTATCTTTTTATCAGCAAAAAATCTAGCCTTCTCTACTTCTCTCTTATCATCAATTTGGTATATATAATCTTCAATTAATCTTTCATCTATATGCTTTCTTTTAAGCATATGAGAAATCTTTCCCCTAGACCACTTAGAAATTTCATCCTTATCTCTGATATAGGCCTTTACGTAAGCCTCATCGTCTATAAATCCATAGGAATCAAGATAGGCTATAATTTTTTTTATAATATCTTCAGAAAAATCTTTATCTCTAAGTTTCTTTTTTATTTCATAGGTAGACTTTTGAGAATATGAAATCTTATTTAGGGCAAAATTTTTTGCCCTATTAAATTCATCATTGGCAAGAATTTCTTTATAAAGACTAAAGTCTATCTCTTTACCCTTCTCAAGACTATTTTCATAATACAGGTCATAGTCTATAAAAAATTTTTCTCCTGATATAGTTATTCTTATCAGATTATACTTATCTGAATATTCTATGTTTTCAATAATCATTGCACGGACAAGATAGCATTATATACTAGGGGAGCAACCATAGCTATAGCTATAACAATAGCAAATATTTTTAATATAAATTTCCTTGTATTCTTCATAATTCACCTCTTTAGATATTCTACTACAAAGAAAGAAAAAATAAAATGATAAAAAAATTTGCATTTTTTTAAAATACGTGGTATTATATTATTTGTCAGTAGGAAAGACTTAAGCGGCTAGCTTAAGAAATTCTTAAAAAATCACAAAAAACATTTGACAAAACCAAATAAAGGTTGTATACTAATATAGTCAGCATGAATAGTGAAGATACACCACGTGGTGGGTATGGTCCAGTTGGTTACGACACCTGGTTGTGGCCCAGGAGAGCGTGAGTTCGAATCTCACTACTCACCCCATGCGGGATTGGCGGAATTGGCAGACGCGCTAGACTTAGGATCTAGTGAGAATTTCTCGTGAAGGTTCGACTCCTTTATCCCGCACCAAATAGCAAAAGAAGCACTCAAATAGAGTGCTTCTTTTTTTATGTGCGCTCGGCATGAGCATATCCTAACAGGTGAAAGTCCTAAGTGT
>NZ_CALGYW010000007.1 GCF_937934665.1 uncultured Anaerococcus sp. | reverse complement strand
TATATCAAAAAGTGAGACAAGCCTACACAGATTATCTTAAAAATGATTTTTTAAAAAGTGGCAAAAATTATTTGGCTATTCTAATAGACGAAAAATCCTACCTATCTGCCCTAAGACTCTTTGATGAGGGGAAATATTTCCTACTAGAAGCCCTAGAAACTAATCCTAGTTTTAGAAGGAAGGGTTATGGGGAAAAACTCCTTAGCAAAGTTCTTGATAACTTTGCCAATAGAGAGGAAATAAGATCGGAGGTGGGGAAAAATAATAAAAAAGCTTAAATCTCCATAAAAAATTAGGTTTTAAGATAAAAGAAGAAAGAGAAAAAAACTATCTTCTTGTTTTTAAGGAAGATAGTTAGCCTTTATAATCGTGATATAATTTTATAAAAAGTGGTAAAATATAAGAAAGAAAAGGTTTATAAATATAAGGAGGGTTTATGTTAGCGATATTAGAAGCTGGCGGAACCAAGATGATTTGTGCTGTTGGTAACAGCAAGCTAGAGGTCTTAGATGACATTAGGATTGATACAAGAAGACCAGAAGAAACTTTTAAAGATATAAAAAAGTTTTTTGGCAAATACAAAGACGAAATCAAGTCTATAGCTGTAGGCTCTTTTGGACCTATAGAGGTTAACCCTGATTCTAAAGACTATGGCAAGATTTTAAATACTCCTAAGGAAGGTTGGAAGGATTTTAATATTGTAAAATGTCTTGAAGAAGACTTCCCTGTGCCAATTTTTGTAACAACTGATGTAAATGCCTCAGCCTATGGTGAATATAAGGTAGGTCGTGGGGAAGGCAAGACTAGCCTTGCCTACTATACTGTAGGAACAGGTGTCGGTGGTGGCCTTGTACAAGATGATAATTTCCTTGGAGGAAGAAGCCATCCTGAGATGGGTCATATGATTATAAAAAAAGACCCTAGGGACACCTATGAAGGTGGATGTATGTGCCACGGTGATTGCCTAGAAGGACTTGCATCTGGCCCAAATATAGAAAAAAGAATGGGTAAGTGCGGACAAGACCTAGACTGCGAGGATGAGTTTTGGGATATAGAAGCCTACTACCTAGCCCAAGCTGCCCACAATACCAGCCTTATGTTTAGCCCAGAAGTCATAGTTTTTGGTGGCGGAGTTATGCAGGTAGATGGCCTTATAGAAAAAGTAAGGAAAAAATTTAAAGACCTTATGAATGGCTATGTAGACCTACCTGACTTGGATGAATATATAGTTAGACCAAAATATGATGGTAAGTCAGCTACCCTAGGGCTTTTAATCCTAGCCCAAGAAATTTTATAATAAAAACAAGGCCCCGTTTTCGGGGCCTTTGATAATGGGCAAGTCTAGTTAAAAATTTAATAAAGCATCTTATTTTGTTGACCAAAAGGGAGGAAGGCCTTGCTCATTATCCGTTGGTTTAGTAAACTTTTTTCTTATCCAAGACAAGGCCAAGTAGGTAGCCAAAGGTTAGACAAGCTAGAAATACTAAAATCATATTTTCTTTTAAAACCAGGCTAGAATAACCACCTAGGGCTGCTCCAATCTGGGTAAAAAGCATTTTATAAGATGTAAAATCGTTTTCTCTATAGTTAAACATAGTAAATCCTTTCTATGACATGAGGCAATCGCGTTTGTTAATTATCTATTTATCTAGATAACTTATTGATATTTATATCTTACCACACTTTTATTACTTTATCAAGATAACATAGAGAAAATTTTATAAAAAAATCCCAAAAGCAAAATTTGCTCTTGGGAAAATTTTCTTACTTTCTTTTATGAAGAGATTGAAACACTTGTTGCAACTCCGTTTTCTACAAATATTATTAGGGCAAGTCCTGTGTCCTTGCATTCATTTAGGTATTTGAGGAAGTCTTCTTTGTTAAATATCTTTGGGTCAGCCATACCACCAACAGCTTGAAGAACTGTATCATTGTTTACTACAAACTTGTGGTCTTTTTCATTTCCTATTTCTTCGACATTTTCATAGTCTTCAGGGTTTTCAAAATAATCAAAGGATCCAGAAACTACAAATTTATTATCTTCAAACTTATACTCATAGGCAGTAGCTGTGATATAATCACTTGGCTCACCCTTAAGCTCAGCTATCATAGATGAAACATACTTGCCGTCTTTCTCATGGGCCTTATCTTCTTCGCTAGTTTCCTTTTCTGGGCTAGTTTTTTCTGCCACTTGTTTATCGTCCTTTTTTTCTTCTTCTTTTGAGACTTCTAAAACTTCTTTTTCTGCCTCTTCTTTCTTATCGTCTTTGTCTTCTTCAGTATCCTTAAGCTTAGACTTGTCTATATCGTCTTCTGCTGGTTTATTTTCTGTATCCATCTCTTCTTGGACTTCTTCTACAATTTCGCTTGATTCGTCTTTATCAGCTACAGCCACTTCATTTGAATCACAACCTACAAGGCTTAGGGCCATAAGCGATAAAATTATTGGTTTATATAATTTGTTTTTCATAATACACCTCTTGTTCCTATTATACCCCAAAGCTATGATATAAAACTTAAAACTTTGTTAAGGATTTAAAAGAAAGTGTTTCTATCAGTAGAAAAACACACAAAACTTAGCTTGGAAAAAAATTAACTAAATTATTAATTTTTGGTTATAAATTAGGGGAAATGGATATAAATTATAAGAGGAAAATGTTTTGAAAATAAGCCTATTGATAAATGAATTTGCTAGAGTTTGCTTATTTTTTTCCAAGAACTTTAAATTATAACAATTAACTTTTAGTTATTTTGGAAAAAACGAGGTTTTACCAAACAAATTTATAAGATATTTGTAAGTGAAAATATTCTTGACAAAACGTTTTCTTAGTACTACTTATACTAGTATAAGGATAATAATGTAAGGAGGATTATAAGCTTTTTAAAACAACAGAACAACACGAAGAGCTTAGGAAAAAAGTCAGAGCTTTCGCAGAAGAAAAGGTAAAACCTATCGCCTTCGACCTCGACCAAAATAATGAGTATCCTGACGATATAGTTAAGGAAATGGGTGAGTTAGGATTTATGGGTATCCCATATCCAAAGGAATACGGTGGTCAAGGTCTTGACGTAATTTCTTATGTTATTACAGTAGAAGAATTATCTAGAGTAGATGGTGGTGTAGGCGTAATTTGCTCTGCTCACACATCTTTAAGTAGCTGCCCAATCTTTGCCTTCGGTACTGAAGAACAAAAACAAAAATACCTAGTTCCACTTGCTAAGGGTGAAAAAGTAGGTGCTTTTGGTCTTACAGAAGAAAATGCTGGTTCTGATGCTGGTGGTACTGAAACAACAGCAGTTCTTGACGGCGACAACTATATACTAAATGGTAAAAAATCTTTATTACAAACGTTCCAAAGGCTGATACATATGTAGTATTTGCAGTAACTACACCTGGTATTGGTACTCACGGTATTTCAGCATTTATAGTAGAAAAAGAATTTGAAGGATTTACCTTCTCTGATCACTATGACAAATTAGGTATCAGATCATCATCTACAGCTGAACTTCACTTTGACAATGTAAAAGTTCCAAAAGAAAACTTACTTGGTAGAGAAGGCCAAGGTTTTGCTATAGCTATGGCAACTCTAGACGGTGGTAGAATTGGTATAGCATCTCAAGCCTTAGGTATTGGCCAAGGCGCATATGAATCCGCCCTTGCTTATGCAAAAGAACGTGAACAATTTGGCATGCCAATAGCTCACTTACAAAGAAATACTTTCAAACTTGCTGACATGGCAACATACCTACGTGGCGCAAGACTTATGATCTACTCTGCGGCAGAACTTAAAGAAAACCACGAAAGATACTCTGCAGAAGCAGCAATGGCTAAACATGTTGCATCAGATTTAGCAATGAAAATAACAACAGAAGCAGTTCAACTATATGGTGGATCAGGCTTCATCAAGGGAATCGACGTAGAAAGATTCTTCAGGGACGCTAAAATCACTCAAATCTACGAAGGTACTAACGAAATCATGAGAGTAGTAGTTGGTGCAAACACAGTAGGACGTGCTCCAAAGATGAAAAGAGCTGGAGGCAAAGGCAAAGCAGCTCCAATCGCAGGTGTACGTAAAGGCGAAATCTTTGAAGGAAATCCAAAAGAAGCGGTTAAAAAACTAGTAGCAGCCCTAAAGAAAGACGGCTATGACTTTACAATTGGTATCGATCCAATGACACCAATAAACGAAGCACAAAGAGTAGTTGTAGCAGGTCGTGGTATAGGTGAAAAGGAAAACATGAAACTAATAGAAGACCTAGCTTATCAAGCAGGTGCAGCTATTTCATCATCTAGACCAGTAGCAGAAACATTAAAATATGTTCCACTTGAAAGATATATCGGTATGAGTGGTCAAAGCTTCAAAGGCAACCTCTACATCGGTGTAGGTGTATCAGGAGCAGGCCAACACTTAAAGGGAATGAAAGACGCATCAACAATTGTTGCGATAAACAACAGCAAAAACGCTCACATCTTCAACAACTGTTACTACGGTATAGTAGGCGATGCAATGGAAATTCTTCCACTATTAATCAAAGAACTTGATAACGGCGAAGAAAAGAAACCAGCACCACCACAACCAAAAATCAAAAGAAGTAAACCAAGAAAAATGGCTCCAAAAGAAGACGTTTATGTAGACTTAGGATCAGGTTATGAATATGACCCTGAAGTAGGAGATCCAACACAAGGAATCGAGCCGGGCACTCCATTTGACAAACTTCCTGACAGCTGGGTATCACCTGTTTCTGGCGAAGATAAAGACGAATTCATCAAGATGGAATTCCCAGAAGATAGAAAGTAGTAGGAGGTAATAATGTATACAGTTAGAAAAGTAACAGACGATTTATATTATGTAGGTGGAGACGACAGAAGATTAGCCTTATTTGAAAATATATTTCCAATACCTGAAGGTGTATCATATAACTCCTACCTATTAATGGACGAAAAAACAGTACTAATAGACTCAATAGACTGGGCAGTAACCAGAGAATATATGGTAAACATAGCAAGAGTCCTAGACGGCAGAGACCTTGACTACATGATAGTTCACCACATGGAACCAGACCACTGTTCAGCAATAGAGTTAATGCTACAAAGATATCCAAACATGAAAATAATCTCTTCTGAAAAGGGAGTAATGTTCATGAGACAATTTGGTTACCACGTAGATGATAGATATATCGAAGTAAAAGAAGGCGACACAGTAAGCTTTGGTAAACACGAATTTACCTTCGTAGAAGCACCAATGGTACACTGGCCAGAAGTGCTAATGAGCTATGACTCATACGACAAAGTCCTATTCTCAGCAGACGCATTTGGATCATTTATCGCAAACAACGGTAGACTATTTGCAGACGAAGTAGACTGGGACAGAGACTATCTAGACGAAGGACGTAGATACTACACAAACATCGTAGGTAAATACGGAACATTCGTACAAAAAGCCCTAGAAAAAGCAGGTGGCCTAGACCTTAAATACATCTGCCCACTACACGGCCTAGTATGGAGAGATAATTTCGACTACATCATAGACAAATACGTCCACTGGGCAACCTACGAACCAGAAGAAGAAGGT
>NZ_CALGYW010000006.1 GCF_937934665.1 uncultured Anaerococcus sp. | reverse complement strand
CTTGGACCTGTTTACGGTGGAATATCGGCCGGACTTGGATCTGCACTTTTTGATTTATTTGACCCAGTTTATTTTACAAGTGCCCCAATCACCTTTATTTCAAAATTTGCTATGGGCTTTGTGGCAGGAATGATATATAAAAATAGGAAAAAACTTGTGAATACTCCAAGGCTTATCCTTGCCAATGTTCTTGGTCAAATCACCTATATTTTCTTATATCTACTAAAGGCCTTTATCAAAAATAAGTATATACTTGGATTTACTTGGGAAGCTAATATGACAGAGCTTGTCCAAAAGGGAACAGTATCTACAATCAACGCCATAGTTTCAATAATTATCGCAACAATTGTTGCTATCCCTCTCCTAAAAGCAGTCAAAATTGAAGACTAAGGTCGTCTTTTGGGTAAATATAGAATAAGCTTAAGAAGAGAAAGGTAAGATATGAAAAGAAGAGAAAAAACTTTTGGTATAACTTGTCCAAAATGTAAGCACGAATTTGAAGAAAATTTACCAACAGCAATATTTTCAACAGGCGAAGAAAATGAAAGGATAAAGGCGGGCGATTTTGCAGGCCTTACTTGCCCATCTTGCGGCAATGAATTTATCCTAAACTACCGCTTTGCCTATACAGATGAAATCAACCAATTTATGATTGTAAACGACCCAGCTTTTGTAGATAGGAAGGCAAGGCTTGCCTTTTCCACATCGCTTGGCCTAATTGGGGCGGCTAGGAAAGACGAGCTTATCAAGCATACCCTAAGGGTCACTTGCAATTATGATATGCTTAGAGAGAAAATTGCAATCTTTGAAGCAGGCCTTAATGATAAGGTAGTTGAGCTTATGAAATATTTCCTAATAAATAGTGAAGATTTTGCTTACAAGGCAAGTGACATCAAGGAAATGACCTACAAGGGTGACGGCAAATTTTACCTAACAACAAACCTAAATGTAGGCCTAAGTCTTGATTTTTCTGACGTTCTTTATGATACTATAGTCAAAAATTATTCTGAATTTCTAAAAAAGGATATGGAACTAATGATAGATAGGGCTTGGGCAGAGAAATTTTTGACACAAGAATAAGGGCTAGATATTTAGCTTTTGATAAAATTTGCAGGACGTCATTTCGACAAATGAAATGAGGATGAAATCCATATATTAGAGACTTCAGATTTATGGATATATTCACACAAAAGGGCATTTGCCCTTTTTTTATAGGAAAATTATGAGAATTTACTTAGAAAATGAAAATAAAAGAAAAATTGTATATGATATTTTAAATATTTTCTACGACCAAAAAGATTTTGCTTTTGTAGAGAAAAGCACTTTGGCGGACATAGGAATTTATGAATCGTATTTGACTTACAAGGACGAAAAAATTCATTTTTCAACTAATAATGAATTAAAATCTCATCTTTATGACATCTTGGTAGATAAAACCTCATACAAATCGCCTTGGGGGACCCTTACCGGATCCAAACCTTCAAAGCTTCTTAAAAACAAAAGTCTAGATGAGATTAAAAGGACCTACAAATTGTCAGATGAAAAGCTAAAGCTTCTTAGAAAGGTTAAGGAAAGCCAAGACAGGCTAGATTTTTCTCCGGATGATTTTAGTCTCTATATTAACATTCCCTTTTGCCCGACCAGGTGCGATTACTGCTCCTATCCGACTTTAATCGGTGCCCACCACGATAAGGGAGTCTATGTTGATTATCTTATAAAAGAGATTGAAGGGATTAAGCTTGCCTCAAAGCTTGATGCAATCTACATTGGCGGGGGAACTCCTTCTTTTTTGACCCATAGAGAGATAGAAAGAATACTTTCTGCAATAAATGAGAAGTTTTCCTACAAGGAGCTGACTTTTGAAGCTGGCAGGGAAGATACACTCGATAAGGATAAGCTTGATATTTTAAAGGCGGGAGGAGTTTCGAGAATTTCCCTAAATCCTCAGACCTTTAATAGGGTAATTCTCCAAAATCTTAATAGGGACATAGATATGGACCATTTTCTAGATATCTATGCCTATGCCAAAGAACTCGGATTTATAGTAAACATGGACTTTATAATCGGTCTTCCTGGCGAAGCTTATAAGTCTTTTGAGAAAAATTTTGAGATTTTAGAAAATCTTCTTCCAGATAATATCACCTTCCACGCCCTGGCCATAAAATCTGGGTCTAAATACGATGAAGCTGATAAAACAGGCGAGATAGAAGCAAGTCTTAAAATTTCTGAGAAAATAGCTAATTTTACAAAAGAAATGGCCTATGAGCCTTATTATCTTTATAGGCAAAAAAATATAATTTCCAACCTAGAAAATGTTGGCTATCAAAGAAATAATACGGCCCAGAGGTATAATATAATCATAAATGAAGAAATCGCATCGATTCTTGGCCTTGGGATGAACGCAAATTCCAAGCTTATTAATGGTGAAAAATTTAGAAATCCTAGAAATCTAAGAGATTATTACAAGGATTTTGAAAAGAGTCTTGCTGCCAAGAACGAGATGATTATTAAGATAAGGAGATAAAAATGGAAAAAAATTATTCTGACATAGTTTTAAAATATTTTAAAGAGCTTGCCAAAATTCCTAGAGAATCTAGCAACGAAAAAGAAGTATCAGACTTTTTGGTAAACTTTGCCAAAGAGAGAAATTTAGAAGTCATTCAAGATGACGCCCTAAATGTAATTATTAGAAAAGACGCAAGTGAGGGCTATGAAGACCACCCAATTGTTGCCCTTCAAGGCCACATGGACATGGTTTGTGTTAAAGAAGAGGGATCTAGTCACGATTTTGAAAAAGACCCAATAAAGCTAATCGAAGAAGACGGCTGGCTTACAGCTGATGGGACAACCCTTGGTGCTGACAATGGTATTGGAGTTGCCTTTGCCATGGCAGTTTTGGATGACGATAGCTTAAAACATGGCCCAATCGAAGCTATTATCACAACAGAAGAAGAAACCTCAATGGGAGGCGCTGGTAAGCTTGACCTATCACAAATTACTGCAAAATACCTTCTAAATATCGACTCTGAAGAAGAAGGAATCCTCACAGTTGGCTGTGCAGGTGGACTTGACCTTGAAATTGAATTTGATAAAGAATACGAAAAGGCAGAAGGCGAAATTATTGAAGTAGGCCTAAAAGGCTTTGCAGGTGGCCACTCTGGTATGGAAATTGATAAATTCAGACTAAATGCCAATAAGACCCTAGGAAGACTTTTAGAAGGGATTGAAGGCCTTCAAATTGCAACAATTTCTGGTGGTGTAAAGAGAAATGCCATCGCATCTTCTGCAAAGGCTATAGTAGCTGTGCCAAATAAAAATGAGGCAATCAAACTTATCGAAGAAAGAATTGCTGAAGTTAAAAACGAATACAAAGACGTAGATCCAAAGGGAGATATTTGGGTAAAAGAAGGGGCCTTTGATGGCGAAGTTCTAACAAAAGATTTATCAAAGAGAATAGTCGACCTACTATTTGTAATCCCAGACGGCCTTTACAAAAAAGTTGGTGATTCAATCGTAACCAGCTCAAACCTAGGCATAATCGAAGATAGGGAAGATGTAATCTGGATTTCTTCAATGTTTAGGTCAGAAATCGACTCACAAAAAGCCTACAAGGCAAATATTTCAAAGAAAATCGTAGAAAGCTTTGGAGGAAGAGCCAAAGTTACAAGCCAGTACTCAGGCTGGCAAAGAGAAGAAAGCCCAATTATAGACCTTGCCAAAGAAGTCTGGAAAGACACCCACGGCGACGAAATGGAAATCGCCACAACCCACGGCGGCCTAGAATGCGGACTCTTCAAAAAAACCCTTAAAGACACAGAAATGATCTCCTTCGGCCCAGAAATACAAGGCGCCCACAGCCCAGAAGAAAGAGCAAACATCAAATCAATAGCAAATAATTATAAATTCTTAATAGAACTATTAGAAAGAATCTAGTATAAAACACAAAACCACTTCGTTTTTATAAATGAAGTGGTTTTTCTTATTTGAAAAATTTTATAAAATTAGCCAGAAGGATTGAAACTTTTGATAGCTTAGATAAGGTGATGATTATATTGAGGTAATGATGAATGTATGACCAGAGCTAGCTTTAGGTGTATGTAGGAGGTCTCTCGACTTCGCTCTGCCTCTGCATCAGTCCTTCCATCAATCTTCTTTCAGAAGATTGGGATAGGGCTTCAGAGACGAGGGTGGTTATTCTTACTTTTATCTATAAGTATTAATTTAATTTTAGTAAAAAGAGAAATGTAAAATTTCAAGGAATAGCTTTAATTCACATTACACGCTTCGAGCGTAGTCGAGAAGCCTCTGGCCATGTAAATAAAACAATTATGGTATAGGAATCTGATTAGAGTTAAAATAAAAAATTAAACCCCAAACAGCAATGTTTGGCGAAAGCCAAACGAGCCAAGCAAAACTCAAACCACGAGAACAAATGTCCAATCTATCGGGCAATGATTTCTAATCAAAAGTTGCGTTAAAAAGCTGATTTGTTCGAGGCTCTAGCCGAGTTATCAGCTTTTAGCAACTCGACGATTAGAAATCTGTATGGAAATACGACGACTAAAACGAAGTAATGCACCTACCAATAAAAGCTTGCTGAAAGGAAGCGACCTTATCCGCCTTCCCTTATTACGAAGATTCAACAGTAAATAAAACAATAATTTATATTACCAAATTACGAAGCAAAAAAACTAATAATTAAGATTCTATAAATTACCACGAAAAAAACCCATCGCAAAATGATATTTCAATTAATTATAAATTAATAATTAAGGAACGTAATCTTTTTCAACGAAGGCTCCTGTTCGTCGCCTTCTTATGAAAAAATTACATAAGATTTTTCATAAATTTCTGCTGCGGTGCTCTGCCCCTTGAGAAATTTTGAAAAACGTAAAAACTTTGCTGACAAAATTTTTACTACCATTAGTCTTTGATAAACAAGCAATCTAAAACAGCCTGGCTATTTAACCAAAAAATCGTTTGCAAATTTCAAAAATTATAGTACCATCTAAAGTAGGATGATAAATATTAAACAAAGGAGGTACTATGTACGAACAAAAAGTAACACTTTCTAATGAAATTGGTTTGCATGCTAGACCAGCATCAATATTCATAAGACAAGCTGTCCAGTTTCCTTGTGACATAACTGTTGAAAAAGCTGGAAGGAGTTATAATGCTAAGTCTATCATGTCAGTTCTGAGCATGAGTGCTTCTAAAGGCGATGAGATAACTATAAGAGCAGAAGGCGACGAAGCAGAAGAAGCGGTCAAAAGTCTTATCGATTTAGTTGAAAATAAATTGAATGAATATTAGCATACTTAATAATTAACGAGCTTTGGCTCGTTTTTTTATTTTTTTAAGGTATGTTGATTAACGCAGGATTATTGATAATCCCTAGCAAAAAGGTATGATTTAAAAGAGTGAAAAATAGATAAAAGAGGTAGATAATGAACGATTTATTAAAAATAGAAAATCTTCATGTTTCGGCTGGAGATAAGGATATATTAAAAGGAATAAATTTAACAGTTGGTAAGGGTGAGGTCCACGTTGTTATGGGGGCCAATGGTTCAGGTAAATCAACCCTTATGAATACTATTATGGCAAACCCAGTTTATGAGGTTAAAGAAGGAAGAATTTTCTTTGAAGGAGAAGATATAACAGATCTTAGCGTTGATAAGAGGGCTAGACTTGGTATCTTTATGAGCTTCCAACACCCAGATGAGATTCCTGGTGTAAAGCTTTCTGACTTTTTAAGAATTTCTGAAGAGCAAATCACAGGTGATAAGCCAAAGATTTTAGCCTTTAATAAAAAGCTTACCAAAGAAATGGAGGAGTTAAAGCTAGATTCTTCCTATGCTAATAGGTATGTAAATGTTGGTTTTTCTGGTGGTGAAAGAAAGAAATCAGAAATTTTACAAATGCAAATGCTAAGCCCAAAACTTGCTTTACTTGATGAGACAGACTCAGGTCTTGACGTTGATGCGGTGAGGATTGTATCAGAAGGTATTAAAAACTTCTTAGACGGGGAAAGATCTGTTATTTTAATTACCCACCACAGAGAAATTTTATCAAATATAAAAGCTGACTACGTTCATATCCTAAAAGACGGCATAATCCAAGAAACAGGAGATGATAACCTAATGGATAAGATCGAAGCCGAAGGTTACGAATGGGTGTAATATGAAAGAAATTAATATTGAAGAACAATTAAAGGACATAGACCGAGGCTACTATGATTTCTTTAATGAATTTTTATACTCAGATATTACAGAAAAAGGACTCAATGCTGATATTGTAAATGAAATATCTGATAAGAAAAACGAACCGGAATGGATGAGAAGAAGGAGACTAAAGTCTCTTGAACTTTATGAAAAAATTGATAATCCTTCTTGGGGGCCAGACTTATCAGAGCTTGATATGAAGGATATCACAACTTACGTAAAACCACCAACAGACAAGAAGTCTACTTGGGATGCCCTACCAGATGATATCAAAGATACCTTTGATAGATTGGGTATTCCTCAAGCTGAGCAAGAAAGTCTTGCAGGTGTTGGTGCCCAATACGATAGTGAGGAAGTTTACCACTCTATACAAAAACACCTAGAAGATCAAGGTGTTATCTTTATGGACTTTACAACTGCTATTAGAGAGCATGAAGACCTGGTTAAAAAATACTTCCAAAAGGCTATCCCACCAACTCTTCACAAGTATGCAGCCCTACACGGTGCTGTTTGGTCAGGAGGATCTTTAATCTATGTGCCAGAAGGAGTTAAGGTTGATATCCCACTCCAATCTTATTACAGGCTAAATGCACCAGGTGCAGGCCAATTTGAGCATACCATGATCATAGCTGAGGATAATGCTAAGGTTCACTTTATAGAGGGATGTTCTGCGCCAAGATATAATGTGGTAAACCTTCACGCAGGTTCTGTAGAAATTTTTGTCGGCAAAAATGCTGAAGTTAGATTTTCTACTATAGAAAACTGGTCTAGGAATATGTACAACCTAAATACCAAGCGTGCCATCATCCAAGAAGGCGGCAAGATGATTTGGGTATCAGGATCTTTTGGTTCAAAAGTATCTATGCTTTATCCGACAAGTGTTCTTGCAGGAGAAGGTGCGAGAGCAGAATATACAGGTATTACCTTTGCAGGTGACGGTCAGTATATAGACAATGGTTGCTCTATGATCCACCTTGCCCCAAATACCTACTCAACAGCTCTAACCAAGTCAATTACAGCAGGTAATGGTAAGTCTATGACCAGATCTCTTGTAGAGATGAGAAAGAATTCCGGGGGGTCAAAATCAACTGTAGACTGTGAAAACCTCATGATTTCAGAGGAAAGTCAATCAGATACCATCCCAGTACTTGATATCAGAAATGATGATGTAGACTGTGGCCATGAGGCAAAAATTGGTTCTATTGACCAAGGCCAGGTATTTTACCTAATGAGCAGGGGTATTCCAGAAGATGAAGCCAAATCAATGATTGTAAGAGGTTTTGCTGAGCCTATTTCTAAGCTTTTACCTCTAGAATACGCAGTTGAAATGAATAACTTAATTGATATGGAATTGGAAGGAGCAAACGGCTGATGACAAAGATAAATGAAATGAGAGCCCCAACTTGGGCTTACCTAGGTCTAAATAACGCTGATTATGATCTAGTAGAAATTAAAAACCAGCCATTTTACGGAAAAACTAAAGGAGAAAGCCTAAGTGAGGTTCAAAAAGCCTTTGAAGGTGAAACCTACGGACTTTCCGCAGAAATAAATAAAGAAAACAAAGACTTTAGAAACCACTCCCTAAGTTTTGACCTAGATAAAAATAGGGATACAGAATTTATAAACCTAGAACTAAATGATGAAAATAACATCCTTGTGTCAAGTATTGAAATAAACGCAAGAGAAAATACTTCTTCATCATTTTTAGTAAACTTTGCTGACCTTGCTGAAGAAAAGATTTTTATAAATTCTCAAATCCTAGTTAACTTAGAGAAAGATTCTAAGGTAAAACTAGTAGTTGTAGTTGATCTTAAAAACAACTCTACAAACCTAAATTCAATTGCAACAAGACTAGCTGATCGTGCAGAGCTTGATATTTCTTATATAGAAATAGGTGCAACAAAGTCTATGGTTAATATCAGAAATATCTTAAGAGGTGAAGAAGCTAAGGTTACCCAAAACGGAGTATATTTCAAATCTGAGGAAGAATACCTAGACCTTATGGCTGTAAACGAGCATTTTGGTATAAATACAGATTCTGATACCTTATTTAATGGAGCCTTAAAGGATAGGGCAGTTAAAAATTTCAAGGGAATAGTTGATCTAAGACGCGGCTGTACCAAGGCTGACGGTAAGATTGGTGATTATTCAATGATGCTTTCAGATGAGGTTGTCAATAAGTCTGCCCCGGTTCTACTTAACGAAGAAAGGGAAGTAGCTGGCAAGCACGCTGCAAGCGTTGGTAGGATGAATAAGGAGATGCTATTTTATATCATGAGCCGTGGTTTTAGCAAAAAACAAGCAGAGTCTATGATGCTTGAGGCAAACTTTGCCCCAGCTCTTGATAAGATAGAAGACGAAGAACTTCGAAGTAAAATAGCAGCTGAAGTTCACGAATTAAATAGCAGGATTTAGTATGAATTTTGATCAAATTAGAAAAGACTTTCCCTATCTTGAAGGAGCTAAGGTTGGCAAGGATGTAATCTACCTAGATACAGCAGCCACCAGCCAAAAGCCCAAACAAGTCATAGAGGCAGTTGATTCCTATTACAAATACAAAAACGCCAACCCTCACAGGGGTGCCCACTACCTTTCTTGGGTAGCAACAGAGGCCTATGAAAATGGTAGGGAAGTTGTTAGAGAATTTATAAATGCCAAGTCCCGTAACGAAATAGTCTACACCAAGACTACTACAGAGGCTATGAACCTTCTTGCCTATTCCTATGGACTAGATAATCTAAAGGCAGGAGATGAGATTTTAATCACCATCCTTGAACACCACGCCAACCTTGTTCCTTGGCAGATGGTGGCAAAGGCAACAGGGGCAAAATTAGTTTTTGCTTACTTAAATGACGATCACTCTCTTGACTATAAAGACGTAAAGGCAAAGATAAATGAAAAAACCAAGATAGTTTCCATTACTGGTGCATCAAATGTTACTGGCGAGATTATTGATCTTAAAAAAATTATTGCCTGGTCCAAGGAGGTAAATGCAACTACCATAGTAGATGCGGCCCAACTTGTTGCCCACAAAAAAATTGACGTTACAGACTTAGACTGTGACTTTTTAGTATTTTCAGGTCATAAGATCTACGCTCCAATGGGTATAGGTGTTCTTTACGGCAAATATGACCTACTTGATAAGATGAAGCCTTTTAACCTAGGCGGAGATATGATAGAATATGTTTATGAAGATCATTCAACCTTTGCCAAAGCGCCTATAAAATTTGAGGCAGGAACTCCTAATGTTGGCGGGGTTATTGGCCTAATAGAAGCTATAAAATATGTGGAAGAAATCGGCATGGAAAATATCCACGCCCACGAGGTGGACCTAACCCACTATGCCTATGATCTAATAAAAGACATAGAAAATATTAAAATAATCCATCCGACAAGTGCTGAGGAAGGTGCTTTAATAGCCTTTACCTTTGATGATATCCACCCACACGATATAGCCTCTATCCTAGATTCTAAAAATATAGCTGTAAGAAGTGGCCACCATTGTGCGATGCCTCTTCACACCTATCTTGGAATCTCATCTACAGCCAGGGCATCTTTTGCAATTTATAATACAAAAGAAGAGGTTGAAATCTTTGCAAAAAGCTTAAGAGAAGTAAGAAAGGTGATGGGACTATAATGGATATGCAAGAAATATATAGTCAGATAATCCTAGATCATTCAAGAAACCAAGCTAATAAACATGACCTAGCTGATGCTGACATCAAAGAAGACGGCCACAATCCATCTTGTGGTGATGAGATAGTTTTACAATTAAAACTCGATGGAGATAAGATAACAGATGCAGCCTTCACAGGAGATGGCTGTGCCATTAGCCAAGCTGCCACATCTGTAATGTGCGATATGCTAGTTGGAAAAAGTCTAGCAGAAGCTGATAAAATGGCAGATATCTACCAAAGAATGATCAAAAGAGATGATGTGACAGATGAAGAACTTGAAGAGCTTGAAGACGCTGTAGCCTTTAAGAATATTCAAAATATGCCACAAAGGGTAAACTGCGCCCTACTTTCTTGGAATACATTGAGGGCAGTTATCGATGAAAAAAACTAAGTTTGATAAGGTAGAATTTTATACATCAGCTATAACAGCAGTCCTAGTCTATATCCTTACCTTTCTCCAATATAAGAGGGGTAATGAATTTTGGTGGCTAATTCTACTTGCTGCCATCTTAATGACTGCTAATGCCTATGTAAAATATAAAAAATTTAGAGATAGATAAAGTTTGGATAAAAAATAAAAGATTAGGCAAAGAAAAATTGAAAATTTTTCTTTTTTGCCTTATAATAATATTGGCTAGGGGTGCAAATTAGCTGAGAGATGGATTTTTCCATTAACCCTTTAAACTTGGAAGGTTAGAACCTGCGTAAGAAAGCTTGTAATTAGAGTTTAAAGGCCCCTGATAGGGGTCTTTTTTGAATTTAAAGACAAAATCTGATACATATGAGAGCTTAGGCACAAAAGGGGCATACCACCTCGGGTATGGTTATCCTTTCTGTGCCTTTTTTTGAGGAGGTGAGAGTTTGATAAGGCTTAATGATAAAGAGGTAGATTTTAAGAAAGATGAAAATCTTAGGGATTTTCTTTTAAGAAATGACTACGATCCAGACTTTTTAGCCTGCGAAGTTGATGAGGTCTTGGTAAAAAAAGTCAATTTTGATAAATTTATCATGGAGGATAATTTAAAGGTTGAGGTATTTTCCTTTGTAGGAGGGGGTTGATATGAGAGATAAGATTTTAAAAAGACAAGACCCAGATCTTAACCATATCCTAGAAAAAGCTTCAGTTTCAATTTTAGGCTGTGGAGGACTTGGATCAAATATAGCCATGACCCTTGCTAGGTGTGGAGTAGGTAAGCTTTATATCTATGATTTTGATGGGGTAGAATACTCAAACCTTAATAGGCAGAATTACAAGATTTCTGACCTTGGCAAATCTAAGGTTTTTGAGACAAAGAGGCTTATCGAAGAGACTATTCCCTATACAAAAGTAGTTGCAAATGAGCTTATCATATCAGAGGCAAATTTAGGAGAAATAGCAGAAAAAACTGATATTTTTATAGAGGCCTTTGATAAAAAAGAGATGAAAAGCCTAGTCTTTGATTACTTTTTAGGAAAGGATGGCAAAAAGCTTGTCATGGCTTCAGGCCTATCAGGTCTGGGCGATTTTAAGGATATAAGGATAAAACAAATAGATAATATAACTATGGTTGGGGACTTTAATTCAACTCCAGATGATGGTTTGTACGCACCTTTTATAGGGATTGTTTCAAACCTAGAAGCCCTCTGCGCAGTTAAGATAATAATAGGAGAAGCAAATGGAAAATAAAGATTATTTAGTGCTTGGAGATAAGAAGTTTGAGTCAAGATTTATCCTAGGCTCTGGCAAATATTCTCCAGAATTAATAGATGCAGCGGTAAAATCTGCAGGTTCAGAAATGATAACAGTAGCCCTTAGAAGGGCTAATACCAAGGATGTGGCAAATATCCTAAACTATATACCAGATAATGTAACAATAATACCAAATACTTCAGGAGCAAGAAATGCTGATGAAGCTATTAGGATAGCAAGGCTTGCTAGAGAAATGGGTTGTGGTAACTTTGTAAAAATTGAAATTATGAGAGATTCAAAATATCTTTTACCAGATAATGACCAAACCCTAAGGGCGACAGAAATCCTCGCTAAAGAAGGCTTTGTAGTCCTTCCTTATATGTATCCAGACCTAAACTTTGCAAGGGATATGAGAGATGCGGGAGCAGCTGCTATCATGCCTCTTGCAAGTCCGATTGGGTCAAATAGGGGCCTTGCTACTCGTGACTTTATAAAGATTATAATCGATGAGGTAGACCTACCAGTAATAGTTGATGCAGGAATTGGTGTGCCAAGCCAGGCAGCTGAAGCTATGGAAATGGGAGCAGCTGCTATCATGGCCAACACAGGTATAGCAACAGCCAGCGATATAAATATGATGGCTAAGGCCTTTAGGCTAGGCATTGAAGGAGGAAGACTTGCCTACCTTGCAAAACCAGGTAGAGTTTTAGAATCTGGTGCTGACCCATCTTCTCCACTAAGGGACTTTTTTGACTGATATGAATATAGAAAGTGTACATGATTATTTTCCAGGCATGGATATAATCGATTCAGATATAAAAGAAAAAGTAAAGAAAGCTTATGAAGATCTAAAAGGCCTTAAGGTTACTAAGGCTGACGTGATATCTAGTCTAAAAGCAACCAATCCTACAGCTAGAGATTTATATAATCTCTTAAGTGATGAAGCAATCGCCTATCTTGAACCTATGGCTGAAGTTGCCAAAGGAAAAAGGATTAGGTATTTTGGTAACAATGTCTGCCTCTTTTCTCCAATCTATATAGCAAATTATTGCGAAAATTCTTGTAGGTATTGCGGTTTTAGGGCCAAATCTGACATAAAAAGAGCCAAGTTAAACTATGAAGAAATCGAAGCTGAGATGAAAGCCCTAGCGGATACAGGCATTGAAGATGTTTTGATTTTGACAGGCGAATCTAAAAAGTTTTCGTCCATAGAATACATCGCCGAAGCCTGTAAAATTGCTAGCAAGTATTTTAAGGTAATAGGAATTGAAGTTTATCCTGCCAATGTGGAAGATTACAAAGTTTTAAGAGAGGCTGGGGCAGATTTTGTGACAGTTTTTCAAGAATCTTACAACCCAGAAACTTATGACTACTACCATCCATATGGCCACAAAAGATCCTTCCCATACAGGTTTGACACCCAAGAAAGGGCCCTAAAGGCAGGCTTTAGGGGGGTCGGTTTCGGTACTCTTTTTGGTCTGGGAGATCCAATCGAAGAAGCCTTTAAACTAGCAATTCACGCAAGTGAGATCCAAAAAAAATATCCTCATACAGAAATAGCTATTTCTTTGCCAAGGATAAGACCAACCCATGGGGCTGACGATAGTCTTCATTTTAATATAGTTGACGATAAAAAATTCTTCCAAATAATGGCAGTTATAAGGATATTTATGCCATTTGCGTCAATCACCCTATCAACTAGGGAATCTAAAGATTTTAGGGACTTGGCTGTCCGCTACGCTGCAACAAAAATTTCGGCTTCTGTAGATACATCTATAGGCCATAGATCAAAGGCGAGTGTTGACGAAGGTGATGAGCAATTTGAAATTGACGATGGCAGATCAACTGAGGAAACCTTCAAGGACCTCAAAGACTTGGGCATGACCCCAGTTTTCACAGACTATATCAATTTGTAATAATAAAGGAGAGGCCTTGACAGATTTAGAAAATATTTTAAGGGCCAGGGACGATTTAAAGGAAAAATCGCCCCTGGTCCATGCCATTACCCATCCCATTGCCATAAATATGGTTGCAAATGTCATCTTATTTATGGGAGCTAAGGCAATTTGTGCCGCCCATCCGGAAGAAGTGGCAGAAATTGTAGAAATGTCTGATTCTCTAAGTGTAAACTTAGGTAATATCACAAGTGAGAGAATGGATGCAATAAGAAGGGCGACTTTTGCGGCAAATAAGAAAAAAATCCCTCTTGCCATTGACCTGGTAGGAGTGGGAGCATCAACTTTACGCTACAATTTCGCCAAGGACCTCCTTGATAAATACCACTTTGACATGATCAAGGGCAACAGTTCTGAAATAAGGGCCATGGCAGAGTCAAGTGCAAATGCTAGGGGGATAGATGTGGGAAAAGCTGATGAGCTTAGGGGAGAAAACATAGAAAAAATTGCCCATGAAGCCCGCAATCTTGCAAAAAAATATCAGACGACAGTTGTGGTCACAGGGACAACCGACCTTGTAGTAGGGGAAAATGCCTACCACACTGTTACTAATGGAGTAGCAAACCTAAGCAAAATTACCGGCACAGGTTGCATGTTAACATCCATGATCTCAAGCTTAATGGCAGTGACAGACCCTGTTTCAGCAGCTATTGCAGGACTTTTAGTAATGGAAGTTGCCGCAGAAAAAGCTGATACAACTAGGCTTTATACTTTTTTTGTAAATTTAATGGATGAAATAGCGACGATAGAGAACAAGGAAATTCTGGCAAAAGCAAAAGTAAGGGAGATAAAATTTTGAAAAAACTATATCTTGTAACAAATTCGGATAAGTACAGCGAGGAAGAATTCCTAGCAAGACTAGAAGCTGCCCTTAAGGGAGGAGTTGATATCCTCCAACTGAGGGAAAAGGATAAGACTGACCTAGAGATTTTAGACCTGGGTAAAAAGGTCAAAGCTCTTTGTGATTCTTATAAGGTTCCTATGCTAATTGATGATAAGCCTCACTTAGCCTGGGCCCTTGGAGTGGGAGTCCACCTTGGTGCAGATGATATGCCAATTAAGCTCGCTAGGAAACTTTTAGGACCTGATGCCCTTATAGGAGCGACAGCTAAGTCAGTAGAAGCAGCTCAAAGAGCAGAAAACGATGGGGCAGACTACCTAGGAGTGGGAGCGATTTTTGAAACCAAAACCCACGTCAAAACCAAAAGAACAAGCGTAGAAACTCTAATAGATATAAAGAAAAATGTAGGCATAGATGTCTACGCCATAGGTGGACTAAATATCGATAACGTTGATATTTTAGAAGGCTCTGGAGTAGACGGAGTATGTGTAGTAAGGGCAATCATGGATAGCCCAGATGTAGAAGAAGATACCAGAATATTAAAGGAAAAAATAAATAAAACTCTTTAAAAAATTACTATACAAATAGACCCGGCATCAAGCCGGGCCTTTTATTACAAACTTATAAAAATTCTACTTCATTTTCTCCTATAACTACAGAAGGCACTCCTGCCTTGTGCTTTTCTCTTACTTCCTTATAGCCAGGAAGAGTATCTCTGTATTTTAAAAACAGTTTGAGACTAGCCATGGAAGAAGTGATGTTTACTACATCATAGTCAGAGTACTTTTTTGAACCATCTTCGATTTCACCTAAAATGCCAGCACAATCTGGGCAAAGGTCACTTACAAACAATATTTTATCTTTCATTTTCTACCCTTTCTCCTATATTTTACAAATTTTATCTTTATTCCCCCATCATCTATGGAATCACTTTCCTCTATTATTTCAAAATTAGGGTCCTCATCAAAGTTGTGAAGGAAGGTATCAGCCTCGCTTTCCCTATCGATTTTAGTGATGATTGCCTCATCAATATTAGCAAGGAAAATATCCGCTATTTCAGATCCACCTATTACAAAGGCTTCTCTGGGAGAATTTTCTACATATTTTATAATCTCACTAGGTTCATTAAAAACCATAGCTCCATCACGTTTTAAATTTTCATCTCGGCTGAGGATGATGTTTTCCCTGTTTGGAAGGGCGTTTCCCATAGAATCAAAAGTCTTTCTTCCCATTATTACAAGGCCGCCGGTTGTAGTTTCCTTAAAATGCTTAAGATCCTTTTTTAGGTTGTAAAGCATTTTATTATCCCTACCGATAGCCCAATTTTTATCTACTGCTAGTATTAATTTCATATCCACCTCATCTTACTTATACCCAGAAATATAGTAAGATATAGGTAGAAAGAGAGAATTATGGAAAAGAAAAACAAATTATGGCAAATCTTTAAATCAACCCTGTATCTATCAGCCTTCACCTTTGGAGGAGGCTATGTGATACTAACCTTGATGAAAGATACCTTTGTAGATAAATTAAAATGGATAGATAAGGATCAGATGCTAGATATGACAGCCATAGCCCAGTCGGCACCAGGAGCTGTGGCTATAAATGCATCGATAGTTGTAGG
>NZ_CALGYW010000005.1 GCF_937934665.1 uncultured Anaerococcus sp. | reverse complement strand
CATATTTATAGAAATATCTAGTAAATGGGATTTCTGCTCCTGTTTTTATCCTTGGATTTTTGAGACTTAAGTCTTCTTCAAAGAAGGCCTTGGCATCTGGGATATGAGGGAGGACTTCTCTTTTCATGTAATCGTCAATATCTTCTCTTACATTTACAATCTCTGTATCTTTGGTGTCTTTGTCATAGATTATTTTGCCTTTTTTATCTTTTTGTATTTGAGCACTTTTATCCATAATAGAAAGGCCGTCTAAGATATTGTTAAATTCAGACTTGGTTAGAGACAAATCGCCTAACAGATTAGTTAGTATTGGTTCAAATTCACCTACATCCATATAGGTTTTATCTGATTTATTTTCGTTTAGGATTTTAAAAATTTCCTCGTAAGGCTTTTTATTTTCTGTGTATTTTTTAAGATTTCTTTTCTCAGTCTTGTTTAGCTCTGTTGCGCTTTCTTCTTTTTCTAGTATTTCTTCATGTTTTGCCTTGTCGTAGAAGGAATTAAGCTTGCGAGAAGTTTCTAGATTTTCAATTCTCTCGTCATTTATAGCATAAGATCTTTGGAGAGGCTCCATAACTGTGTATTCTCTGTAGATAAATTCCTCATTTGGATAGATTTGGCTGAGGTCATTTTCTCTAAAGTTTGCATAGAGTTCTGTGATTTTTTTGCGGTCTTCACCTGTGAATTCTTTTCTCTTATTGCCCAGAGATTTTCTTAGTGGGTGGTAGATTTCTGTGGCATTTATTAGCTGAATTTTGCCTATTCTTTCTTCTCTCTTGTTTTTAGATAAAATCCAAGCATAGGTTGCAATGCCGGTGTTGTAGAAGAGGTCGGTTGGCATGGCTATAATTGCCTCGATATAGTCATTTTCTAATAACCACCTTCTTATCTGGCTTTCTCCAGAGGATACACCTCCATTAAAAAGTGGCGAACCATTTGTGATTATGGCTGCCCTGCCGACTTCCTCGTCCATTTTGTCTATGGCAGATTGCATAAAAAGTAATTGGGAATCCCCACCAGCAGGCAAACCTGCAGGCCATCTAGATTTTTCGCCCTTGGCGTATTCTTCCATGACAGCTTCTTCTTGGCCAGTCTTGGCATCAGCTCCCTTGTAAGGAGTGCCAAAAGGTGGATTTTCTATGACAAATCTCATCTTTGTATCTTTGAAACAATCTTTTTTGAAGGTGTCAACGTGGATAAAATTAGACGCATCTTGGCCCTTGATAAGCATTTCAGCAAGGCCTACTGCATAGGATTGACCTATGAGTTCTTGGCCAAAAAGCCTAATGTCAGCAGTTTTATTTAGGTGGTGCAAATGGCCGTAGGCTGTAGAAAGCATTCCCCCTGTTCCTGCCGCTTGATCTAGGACTGTTATGACCTTGCCATCGTCAAAGACATCATCGCATCCTTCGGCAGTGAGGACTGATACCATCATTTTGATAATATCACGGCCCGTGTAATACTGACCAGCATCTACGTTTTGATAAAATCTGCCGATTAGGTTTTCAAAAATATAGCCCATTTTCATTGGGTCAAAGTTTTCTTCTGATAGGTCTAGCTCAGAGAAGGCTTTAACTACTGTAAATAGGCAGTTGCCTTTATCCATCTTATCAATGTGAGTGTCTATATCTAATTCGTTAAGGATTTCTGTCACATTTGCTGAAAATCCCTCAAGATAAGATTTGAAGTTTGCAGCAAGATGGTCTGGGTCATTGCAAAGTTCTTCAAGATTGTATCTGGATGTATTATAAAATTGTCTGCCAGCTACCCTGTACATAGCCTTTACCGGGTAGGACCTATTTTGTTCAAATGTTTCTACTACCTTGTCTTTAGTCTTTGCAAGCACACATTCAAATCGTCTTATTATAGTCATTGGGATTATGACATCGCCATACTTATCTGGCATATAAACTCCCCTGAGTTTGTTGGCTATGGACCAAATAAAATCAGATTCTTTTGATATATCAATCGGCATATCTTCCCAAATTGCTGTTGATAATAGGTTTTCACTCATGTTTTTCTCCTGTTTTTTTATTTTCCTCAATGGTCAAGGGCGGACAAAATCTCTTCAAAAGAGGTTTCACCTTTTAGAACTTGGATTAGACCATTTGTTATCATTGGTCTAAACTTATCTTTTTTTAGTTTATCCTGAATTTCTTTGCCTTCTAGGCCATAAATTCTAAGAATATCCTTAAATTCCTTATCTATGCTTATTACTTCTTCTACTGCTTGGCGGCCCTTGTAGCCTCCGTTGCAATGATTACACCCTACTGGGCGATAAATTATCGTCTCCCTATCAACATTTATATAAGTTGACATTAATTCATATTCTGCATCAGTCATGACATCCGCTCTTTTGCAATCACATAGTTTTCTAACTAGTCTTTGACCTGCAAGAAGATTTACTGCTGACCTTATGAGATAATCGTCTACTCCTAAATCTTTTAGTCTGATTAGGCCTGAGAAGGCATCTCTGGTGTGGGCGGTTGATAAGATTAAATGGCCAGTTATCGCTGCTCTTATTGCAATTTCTGCAGTTTCTTTATCCCTAATTTCGCCAATCATGATTATATCTGGGTCTTGACGGAGAATTGATCTAAGGATTACTGGATAGGTTAGGCCAATTTTTTCGTTTATCGATATTTGGTTGATGTTTTCTATCTTGTATTCTACTGGATCTTCGATAGTGATTATATTTACTTCTTCCCTATTTAGTTTTTCTAGTAGGGCATAAAGGGAAGTAGTTTTTCCCGATCCTGTTGGTCCTGTCATTAGGATTATGCCTGATTTTTTTCTAATAGCTTTTTCAAGCTTTTCCTTGCTATCATCTGAAAAACCCAAAAGTCTTGTGTTTTTCATAAAAATATCTACTGATAAGATCCTAACTACAATTTTTTCTCCAAGTATAGTAGGAACTGACGATACCCTAAAGTCTATGCCTGGAAATTTCTCATGGACCATAGACCTATCCTGGGGCATTCTTTTTTGGGATATATCCATGCCTGAGGATAGTTTTATCTTAGAAGCTAGCATGTCAAAATTTTCCCTGTGAATTTGCATAATATCAACTAGGGACCCGTCTATCCTTAGTCTGATTTTGCCAGTAAATTCCTCTGGTTGGATGTGGATATCTGAGGCAGATCTTTTTACAGCATAGGATATTAGATTTTTTATAAATCCTTCTATATCTGTTTTTATTTGTCTTTGGTCTAGCATTATACGCTCCGATACTTATCATCAAGGGCCCTATACCTCACAGCCTCAAGGAGGTGTTTACTTGTTATCTCAGGACTTGCTTCAAGATCTGCTATGGTTCTTGCCATTTTTAAAATTTTGTTATAACTTCTTACAGAAAAATTATATTTATTAAAGGCCATTTGACCGATTTTTTCTACCTCTGGACTTAAGTTTATGTATTTTTTCATCTGCCTTGTTGAAAGTAGGGCATTAGTTTTTATTTTCTCATCTTTATATCTCTCGGCTTGAATCTTCCTTGCCCTTACTACTTCTTCTTTTAGCTCAGCTGATGACTTCGACTTACTATCGTCATTTAAGTCATCATACCTTACGGGTTTTATCTCTATGTGGATATCAATCCTATCTAGGATTGGCGAAGAAATCTTATTTAGATACCTTCTTATTTCATTGATAGAACAAGTACATTCTTTTAGAGGATTGCCATAATTGCCGCATGGACAAGGGTTCATAGCAGCTATTAGGATAAAATCAGATGGATATCTTACACTAGCTTGGGCACGAGCTACGTTTATTTCTTTATTTTCTAGAGGTTCTCTTAGGGCTTCTATGACATTTTTTTGATATTCTGGAAATTCATCCAAAAACAAAACTCCCCTGTGGGCAAGGGTAATTTCTCCTGGCTTTGGCACAGAGTGGCCTCCTCCTATTAGGGCAACTTGACTTGATGAGTGGTGGGGAGCCCTAAAGGGTCTTTCACTAACAAGGTGGCCGCTATCTAAAAGCCCCATAATGGAGTAAATCTTGGTAACTTCGACTCTTTCTTCAAAACTCATGTCAGGAAGGATGGTTGGCAGGTGTTTGGCTGAAAAAGTCTTTCCTGATCCTGGAGGGCCTACCATTAAGAGATTGTGACTGCCTGCCGCTGCTATTTGGAGGGCACGTTTTAAGTTTTCTTGACCCTTTAGATCTTTAAAATCTAAATCATAGCTTATTTCATTTTTCATCAAGGCAGGATTTACCTTATAGTAATCTCTTTTTAAATCTCCATTTAAAAAAGCTACCACGTCATTTAATTTGTTGAAGGGATAGACTTCTATATCAGAAATTATGGCACACTCGTCCTTATTTTCTTCTGAGATTATAAATTTCTTAAAGCCTCGCTCTCTCATGGAAATAATCATAGCAAGGGCACCCCTTATTGGCAAAATCCTCCCATCTAGGGATAATTCTCCTAAAAATATGTAGTCATCGTAGGCCCTATCTATAACTCCCATAGAGCTTAACAGGGAAATAGCTATGGGCAAGTCTAGTTGGGTTCCTTCTTTTTTTAGGTCTGCTGGTGATAAATTTATAGTAATCCTACCTGCTGGAAATTTATAGGATGAATTGACAAGAGCAACCCTTACCCTATCCTTGGATTCTTTTATGGATGAATCAGGTAGGCCTACTATGTTAAAGGCAGGCATACCTGAAGTTATATCGCTTTCAACTTCCACTAATTTACCTTCAAGGCCAATTAGGGAGGTGGTGTTAGTTTTAGAATACATATCTCCTCCATTTCTTATAATTATTATAACATAATTTTATGAAAAACTGGACCTATAGATAAAAATCCATAAACAACAAAACTCCCACACAAGGTGGGAGAAAAGAGAAAACACCGAATAAAACAATTTCGGTAGTGATTATTAAATTTTATCTGGTTGGAACAATTAGACCGTAGTCTCCTTTTTTCCTTTTATATACAACCCTTACTTCCATGTCTTCTGCATCTTGGAAAACAAAGAAGTTATGGTTTAACAATTCCATTTGGAGGATAGCTTCTTCTGCGCTCATTGGTTTAACTGGGATAGTTTTTTCCCTAGCTATCTTGATATCTTCTTCTTTTTCTTCCTCATCATAGTCTAGGTCAAAAGCCTCAAACTTGATACTTTCACCTGTTTGCCTATCTCTTTGAAGTCTTGTCTTATGTTTTCTGATTTGTCTAACTAGGGCATCTATAACCCTATCAATAGCATTTTCATAAGTTTCTTCATAGGCTTCTGCCCTTAAGATTGTGCCACCATCTAAAAACATAGTAGCTTCAAGCTCAAAACCTATGCCCTCCTTGGCAAACTTAAGATCCATACTTTCTTCATCATGGAAATACTTATCTAACCTATCAAATTTCTTTTCTGACTCGTTTCTGATGTCTTCTGTCAAGGTGAAATTTTTAGCTTTGATATTTAGTTTCATAATTCCCTCCTATATTTAGCTAGCAAGTTGCTAACTTTTATATTATATATATACCCAAAAACGATTTCCTTAATCTATATTTATAAAATTTATTCTTAATGTCTTAGAAAATTATTCTCAAAACCACCTATTAATTTATCCTACCAGCAACTAGGGTATAGTAATATTAAAATATATAAGGAGCATGTATGACTAAAATTAATAACTTGATGGACTATGAATTTCTATCAGAAATCCTAGTTTCTGATGATGAAAATAAAATTGCCTACAAGAAGACTAAGGCAAATATAAAAGACAATAAATACGATACCGACCTATATATCTACGATCAAACCATAAAAAGATCTTATAGGATTACTGATAAAAAGAATGCTTCTCTTTTTACCTTTGATGGTGAAAATAAGCTTATCTATAAGTATGACTCAGACAATTTGTATGATTATTTTTATAAAAACGACGGCTACGGCCTAGGAGAACTTGCTTTTAAAATCAATAAGGATGTTAAGTCTTTAAAATATCTAAGCAATGACACCTATCTTATAAAGGCAAGTGATAAAAAAACTGAGGAAGAAAAAAGAAATGAAAAAGAAGAATCCTTCTACAAAGAGCTTACATCTCTACCTTTTTGGTCAAATGGTGCAGGCTACATCAAAGAGGAGACTTCCTATTATTATCTTTACGACCTTAAAGATAATAAGCTCACAGAAATCCTAAAATCCGATAAGGATAACGAAGTCTATGGTCTAGACATAAACAAAACAATGGATAAAATCGCCTATATCAAAGGCCATACTGACTCTAACGGAGTTATGGAATTTCTAGAATCAATCATCCTAAAGGACCTTGTGACAGGCAAGGAAAAAGTCCTAGTCGAAAAAGGCTATTCAACCTATACCCTATCTTTTATAGAAGATAGGCTAATCTTTGTTGGAACCGATATGAAAAAGGGCGGCATAAATGAGGACGCCTTTATCTATCAAGTTGACTTTGATGGCAATATCAAGATGGTAAATGATTCTTCTTTTGATAAATCCTTTGGAAACTCTATCGGTACAGATGCAAGGTGGGAAGGAAATAGGACCTTCCAAGTTCATGACGATAGGTTCTACTTTGTTGTTACAGAATTTGAAGAGTCTAAGCTTTATTCTATAAAGCTAAATGGTGATTTAAGGTTAGAACTAGATGGCTGTGTAGAAGATTTCTTTGTAACAGATAAGGATATCTATTACCTAGAAATGGGAAGAGGCCACCTTGCTGAACTTAAAGCAAAATCAAAGGATGAAAGTCTAATAGAAAATAAAATTAAGGGAGTCCACCCTATAGAAGAATTTAATTTTGATTCAAATGGGGACGAGCTAAGAGGCTATGTCCTTTTCCCAAAAAACTTTGATGACAATAAAAAATATCCAACCATCCTGTCTGTTCACGGTGGTCCAAAAACAGAATTTTCTGATATCTTCCACCATGAACACCAAATGTTAGCTTCAGATGGCTATATAGTTATCTATACCAATCCACACGGCTCAAGTGGTAGGGGGGTGAAATATTCTGACATTAGAGGTCGCTATGGTGAGATTGACTATGAAGATTTAATGACCTTTGTAGATATTGCCATAGAAAGATACCCACAGATAGATGCCAATAATATGGCTATCTATGGTGGTTCTTATGGTGGTTTTATGACAAATTGGACAATTGGCCACACTGATAGGTTTAAGGCTGCAGTAAGCCAGAGATCTATATCTAATTGGACAAGTTTTTATGGAGTAAGTGACATAGGATATTACTTTGGACCTGACCAAACTGCGGCTGACCCATGGAATAATATGGATAAGATGTGGGATGAGTCCCCTATCAAGTATGCAGCTAGGGCCAAAACCCCTACCCTCTTTATCCATGCAGACTGCGACTACCGTTGTCCACTAGAGCAGGGTCTACAGATGTTTAACAAACTAAAACTAAATGGTACAGATACAAAAATGGTAGTATTCCACGGAGAAAACCACGAATTATCTAGATCGGGCAAGCCAAAAGCTAGGATAAAAAGGCTAACAGAGATCAAAATGTGGTTTGATAAATATCTAAAAAATGAAGATACAAAAGCATAAATTTAAGGATTTTTTAACAAATTTACTAAATAGGTTAAAAACTCAGGATATAATGACCTACTCATCTGCCCTGTCCTTCTACTTTCTCCAAGCATCTATTCCCTTAATGATGGTGCTTGTGTCTGTAGTGTCAACCTTTCTTAAGGGAAATGAGAGCATTATCTATGAGTTTTTAAACCTGGTACCAGAAACAACTGCAGATCTTATAATGAAGGCCCTAGACATAATGTTTGCCTCAAGCCAATCTGCAGCTGTAACTACTGTTACCATTCTCTTTGCTCTCTGGTCAGCTACCAGTGGAGTAAATAAGCTAATAATGGCTATAAACCACGCCTACGGCCTAGGTCAACAATCCAAGGCCATTAAACAAAGGCTAATGAGCGTAGTCTATACCATAATTTTTATAGTTTTTATCATGTTTTTGCTAATCTTTCAAATTTATGGACCGACTATCTTAAATGTCCTAGATAGCAAAATCCTTGATATAACTGGTAAATTTTTAGGAAAAAACTTAGAATACCTAGTCGACTTCCTATCATCGCCTATCTTTACCATCCTTACAACAGCCATTCCTCTTTTGATAATGGCAGCAGTTTTGGGGATATTTTATAAGTATGCACCAGGTAATTCTGAAAATAGGATTCCATTTAAACAAGCCCTTACTGGCGGGATTTTTACAACCCTTACCATTTATGTGGCAAGTTTTGTTTATTCTTATTTTATAAACAATTTCTCAAATAAATCGCTAATTTACGGTGCCCTTGCTGGTATCCTTGCCTTATTTATCTGGCTTTTAATTGTTTCATCTCTATTGATCATAGGAGCTGAAGTTATAGCATCATTTAGGGAAGGATACAGGGATGAGTATTTTGATACCGATCTTAAAACTAAAAAGCAAGAAGATAGTCCAGTTGATAAGTTAGTTTCTAAAATAAAAGGAAAAATAAATGAAAAGTGAATTTAGAAGGTTTTTCCTAAATCTCAGACGAGAGATGGAAGTATCTTATATAAAAGAAAATTCAGAAAAAATAATTTCAAACTTAGTGACAAGTGATCTTTATAAGGATGCAAAAAGTATTTTTGTCTATGTATCAAAAGATAAGGAAGTAGCTACTAGAGATTTTATAGAAAAATCTATAGCTTGTGGCAAAAAAGTCTATGTGCCAAAAATAATAGATAAAAAAATGTATGCTACAAGGTTAAACGATATGGCAGAACTTGAAGACGGAACTTACGGAATACCAACAAGTAAGAAGGCAGATTATATAAGTAATCCAGACCTTACCGTCTGTCCTGGTCTCTCTTTTGATAATGATAAGAATAGGTTAGGCTATGGAGGAGGTTTTTACGATAGGTTTTTAGCCGAAAATAAAACTACAAAAGTTGGCCTAATAATTTCTGACTTTAAATCCATAAAAATTGAAAATGATGATTGGGATATAAAAATGGATTACGTTATAACTGAAGATGAAATTTATTAGACTCCTAATCCTCTAATTTAAGCGTTTTTACTCAAAGATTTGAATAGTTATAAAAATATTATTTGACAAAAAAATTTTTCCTGCGTATAATCGAGGTATAGAAAATAAACTATGAGAAGAAAAGTAGATTTAATGGACCTACCCAGAGAGGCTATGGATGGTGAAAATAGCTTAGCGAAATTAGATTGAAAATGGCCTTTGAGTTTCTTATCCGATATTTAAGATAAGACGGATTCGCCCGTTATAGCGATAGGGTATGTTGGTACCCGATGAGTTATTAATTGTGAAATTAATTTAAAATTAAGGTGGTAACACGTGGCAAAGCCTCGTCCTTTATGGGACGGGGCTTTTTTTTATACAATTACCTACATAGTAATATTTTCTAAGGCGCCTATGTTCGAATGTTGGAAAATAATAAATTAAAAGAGGTATAAAATGACAAAAAGATTTTTAACAGTTGGCTCACTACTTAGAAATGAAGATTTACTTAAATACAAAAGAGAAATAGAAAAAAGAGACGATATAAAATATCCTTTCTACGATGACTTTGACGGTTACAAAGAATGTGAAGATGAAGCTGTAGCAGAAGTAGTAGAAAAGCAAATAGAAGCAGGCCTTCCAGAAGTGACAGATGGTGAATATTCTAAGTCACTTTGGCACTTAGACTTTGTTTGGGGTCTTCACGGTGTAGAAAGATATATCAGAGATAGTGGATACTTTTTTGAAGATAAAGATTGCCATTCTAAATTTGAGACCAGACGTGATATAGGACTAAGGCTTGTAGACAGGCTTTCAGGCAAGAATCACCCATTCATAGACCATTTCAAGAGACTCAAAAAACTTGTAAATGGAAGGGCCGCCGTCAAACAATGCATCCCTTCCCCATCCCATATTTTTGGTGAAATCATAAGCTTTGGTTTTCTAGAGGATTCTTATTACAAGTCAGAAGATGATTTTGAAAAAGACCTAATCCAATCCTACAAGGAATTTTTAGACGACTTTAGAAAAGCAGGCGGCCAAATTATCCAATTTGATGATTGCCTATGGGAACAATTTGCAGACGAATCTGAAAATACACAATTTGATGGCGAGGCAAGGCACGATAAAAATATAGAACTCGCTGAAAAATATATAGCCATCAACAACGAAGTCATCGACTACGGTCATGACCTAGGACTTAAAGTATACACTCACAACTGCAGGGGTAACTACGCTTCCCGCCACTTTGGTGCAGGCACCTATGACTCAATAGCAGATCTCTTCCTCGAAAAACAACACTACGATAGGTTCTACCTAGAATGGGATGACGAAAGAGCAGGATCTCTAAATTCCCTAAAGGCCTTTGAGAAAAATAAGGATGCAGAAGTTGTCCTAGGATTTTTATCATCAAAAACATCAGACCTTGATGACGAAGAAAGAGCTCTAAAATTATTAAAAGAAGCAAGTAAAATAATTGACAAAGACAGACTCTACCTCTCCCACCAATGCGGTTTTGCCTCATGTGATAACGGCAATGAACTTACAGAGGAACAAGAATGGGCCAAAATCTCTCAAGGCCAAAAAATCGCAGCCAAATTCTGGGAAGACTAGAATAAAGAATCTCTCCTTATTATTATAATTTTAAAAGCACCCTGGCTGGGGTGCTTTTATATTGCAAAAGTTTATTTAACTGTTGGTACGATTTTATCTTTTCCACCCATATACATTTGTAATGGTTCAGGAATTTTTACGCTGCCGTCTTCTTGAAGTAGATTTTCAAGGAAGGCTATTAGCATTCTTGGTGGTGCTACTACTGTATTATTTAGGGTGTGAGCGAAGTAGTTGCCGTCTTTGCCCCTTAGTCTTATGCCAAGTCTTCTTGCTTGGGCATCGCCTAGGTTTGAACATGATCCTACTTCAAAGTATTTTTCTTGGCGTGGACTCCAAGCCTCCACGTCGCAAGATTTTACTTTAAGGTCTGCTAGGTCCCCTGAGCAGCATTCTAGGGTTCTTACTGGGATTTCTAGGCTTCTAAAGAAGTCTACTGTATTTTGCCATAACTCATCATAAAATTTTTTAGAATCTTCTGGTTTACAGATTATTACCATTTCTTGTTTTTCAAATTGGTGGATACGGTAAACTCCACGTTCTTCTATACCGTGAGCTCCTACTTCTTTTCTAAAGCATGGTGAATAAGAGGTCATCTTTAAAGGCATCTTTTCTTCTTCATTAATAGTGTTAATAAATTTACCTATCATTGAGTGCTCAGAAGTACCAATTAGGTAAAGATCTTCGCCCTCGATTTTATACATCATATCTTGCATCTCAGCAAAACTCATTACACCTGTTACTACTTCAGATCTAATCATGTATGGTGGGATATAGTAGGTATAGCCTCTATCTATCATAAAGTCTCTAGCATAAGATAGGATAGCAGAGTGCAGTCTTGCTATATCACCTCTTAGGTAATAGAAGCCTGCTCCTGAGGTATTTCTTGAAGAATCAAGATCAATACCGTCAAAGGTTTCCATTATATCTATGTGGTAAGGTACTTCGTATTCAGGTACTACTGGTTCTCCATATCTTTCTATTTCTACGTTTTCTGTATCGTCTTTTCCAAGTGGAACTGTTTCATCAATTATTTGAGGAATGACTTGCATTCTTTCTTTAACTTCTTCATTAAGTCTGGCTGTTTCTTCTTCTATGTGAACAAGCTCATCATTTATCTCTACTACGTGAGCCTTGGCTGCTTCTGCTTCATCTTTCTTGCCTTGGCCAAAAAGCATGCCTATTTCCTTAGAAGTTTTATTTCTCTCACTTCTAAGTCTATCACCCTCAGTCTTATATTGACGCAATTTCTCATCTAGTTCTAAAACTTCATCTACAAGAACTAGTTTTTCATCTTGGTATTTCTTCTTAATATTTTCTTTTACAAAATCTGGATTTTCTCTTAATAATTTAATATCAATCATGTTCTCTCCTTAAAAATATGCATAAAAAAACTCCGCCCAAATTGGGACGAAGGTCTCGTGGTGCCACCCAAATTACGCAAGCAAGGCTTGCCTTAATTTCTTATTTGCTCAAAGACGGATTCACTGGTTCAGCCAAGGAATTTTCACCAACCATTCCCTCTCTAAATGTCTTAGACAGTTACTACTTCTTATCAACGCAATATTTTATTAGTTCTAATATACATCATTTCGAAAAAAAATGCAAATTTCTTTAGATAGATTTAATCTTGTAAACATTTTTTAGCCATAATCTTAGGATAAAATAATTTTATATCAGCATGATAGGAGTATAATGGATTTGTTATGGAAAAGAATGTTAGAAGAAAAAGAAGAAGAAAAATTAATTTTAGATATTTAAATATCCTAAGGGGCCTTTGCCTCTTAGCTGTATCAGCCTACCACCTTTTTGGCTACGCCATACCTGGTGGTTTTTTGGCTGTAATTGGCTTTTTAGTTATGTCTGGATTCTTAATGGAAAGATCAAACTTTAATAAAGACCTAACTTTTAAAGGCATACTAATAAACCTTATAAAAAAAATAAAAAAGATCCTACCTCCTATTATATTTATAGCCTTTGTAAGCCTAATTTTTGCCCTTATTTTTGCAAGGGAAATTTTTGATGACTCCGCTAGATCTAGTCTTGCTATAATCTTTGCTTTTGAAAATATCAGGCAGATTATAAAAGGAGCCTCTTATTTTGATAGGAATGGCAATTTTAACCTTTTTGTCCACCTCTGGTACATAGCCCTATACCTTCAATTTGTAGGTATATTTTACCTAGTAAAATATATGGGAAGAAAGATTAAATCAATATCACTTAAGATATGGAGTCTTATTATTCTAAGTCTTATAAGTTTCGGTATTTCTCTATACCTTGCCGTAAATAAGAGTCCAATTATAAGGATTTACTACGGAACAGATACCAGAATTTATGCGCTTTTCCTAGGTATGGCCTTCTACCTCCTTTACACAAAATATAAGGATAGGCTTGAAATAAACCAGAAAAATTTAAGGATATCAATAGGGATTTTAGCTCTTGTCTTATTTGTACCAATATTTTTTATAAATGGTGAAAAACATTGGATTTATAGGTCATTTTTCCTTGTCTATACAATAAGCTTTGCCCTTATAGTAAGCGTCCTTTATAAGTATGAGCTAGAATATGGAGCAGCATTTTCTAATACTATTTTAGGAGGCATCCTAGAATACCTAGGAAGGAGAAGTTTTTACCTATATATACTCCAATATATAATCCAAGTATTTTTCTCCTATTTCCTAATAAACCTCCTGGAAAATAAAATTTTATACTATAGTCTACAATTTGCTTGGTTAATATTTTTAGGAGAAATTTGCCACCTCATCTTTGATAGAAAAAAGTTAAATAAATACTTTGTAATAATTCCACTTGTCGGACTATTTAGCTTAAATGCCCTATCCCTTGTAATCGGCAATCAAAAAGAGAAGGAAATGGCAGAGCTTAAAGCAAGATTTGAGCAAAGTGAAGAAGAAATAAAGAAAAATAACGAATCAATACAGAAAAAAAATCAAGAAGAAAAAGCCAAAAAAGATAAGGAAGTAGAAAAACTTCCAAGTCAAGCAAAAAAGGAAGATGAAAGCAAAAAAGATTTGGAAAAATCTAAGAAAGATTTCAAGGAAAAAGCCTACGACAATTTTGATTTTACAGAAAATGAACTAAACTATATAAAAGATATTCATATAACTGCAGTAGGCGATTCAGTCCTTATAAATATTGATAAATACCTAAGAGCCTACATACCAAACCTATACCTTGATGGAAAAGTTGGTAGGGATATGGTAGATGGACCAGCTGTCCTTGGAAATATTAAAAATAACGTAGGGCTTGGCGATATCATCCTAGTCTCTCTTGGGTCAAATGGATCAGCCAACCACAACAACATGCAGGCTATCATGGACCTAGCTGATGGTAGGGAAGTCTATTTTGTAAATACCTCCCACCTCCAATCCTATATGGACAAGGTTAATAGTGATATGAAGGCCTTTGTAGATAACAATCCTAAAGCCCACCTTATAAATTGGAGAACTTATGTAAAAGATAGGCCAGAACTTTTAGCAGTGGACAGGACCCATCCAAACGTAGAAGGAAGTGAAGCCTACGCAAAACTTGTTATAAGAAAAATCTTAAATGTAAATAAGGTTAGTGATTAAATTAAAATATAAAAATCCCCGGGTTTTGAAAGTTGTTTTTTTTGAAAGACCCGGGGATTTTTTGTAATTTTAGACAAAAAAAGCAGGAAAGATCCTGCAAGATGGTGGGAAGTACTGGGCTTGAACCAGCGACCTCCACGATGTCAACGTGGCGCTCTTCCAGCTGAGCTAACTCCCCTAAGTCTATCTTATCATATCAAGAAAGTCTGTTGCTGTCAAATAGAAGGAAAATAAGTATGGAAGGTAAGTTTTTGTATAAGTATCTTTCATTTAGAGGATATAGTAGTATGAAAGTTATAAAACTAGGATTATCTCACTTCAAGCAAAGCCTTAAACCCTCAAGAAAGCTTATTATAATTAATATAATATGGAGTCTAAATAATTTAGAATCTAACATTTCTTAATAAATACCTTAGGAAGCCTGCTATTTATTTCATAATATTTTCCTCTGTATTTGACATACAAAACCCCTCCATCCGCATTTTAGATTTTGGGGTCAAGTGTAGATCAATAAAACCTTCTTTTACCATATTATCACAGCAAACGATTGCAAGAAAGATAAAAAAATATTTCCTAATCAACTAACCCATACAAAACAGAGTCTATGGCTTTTTGAGGTATACCTATATCCTCTACCACGCATTTTCTCTTGTAGGCTTCTCTTTCATAAATCCCTGTCTTCATTAATTGCATGGTAACTATTAGTTCAGCGTCTACCACCTCTCCTAATTCTCTTCCTGTTGTGGCATCAAGACCTGATGGTATATCTATAGAAATTTTATATTTCATAACATTATTTAGGATAGAAATAACTGTAGCAAAGATACCACTTACTGGTCTATTTAAGCCAGTGCCAAAGATTGCATCTATAATTAAGTTTACATTGGCAAGTCTTTTTTCCATATTTTCTAAATCTTCTATACTTTCTACAAAGTATATTTCTTCACAAAGCATCTCGCAAGACTCTAGGTTTGTCTTAAAATCTTCGCTTGCCTTATTTATATCACCAACTATATAAATTTCTACGTCCTTATATTTTGCAAGGAGGTTACGGGCAAGGGCTAGTCCGTCTGCCCCGTTATTTCCTACTCCTACTACTACTGCAAAGTAGCCAAACTTATTTAGATTAATATGTTTAAGCACAGCCAGACTTGCCCTTTCTACCAGGCAAAGGCTAGGTATTTTAAGAGTTTCAATTGAGTACCTATCTATGGCTTGCATTTGGTTTCTATCAACTAAAATCATAATCTGTCCCCTTTAATCTTAAATCTTCCCCAAATATTTCGTAGGTCTTTGAATTATTACCCAAAATCCTAGAAAATACCCTAGGTCCATAAATTTCACTTATCATGTCTTCATTTAGGTTTGATGATAAAATAATAGGTAGGCCCTTATTCATCCTCTCATTTACCACATCAAAGAGGTTTGATTGGTCTGTTGACCTATGGGTTTCTGCTCCCAAGTCATCTATTATTAAGAGATCACAATCAAAAATTATCTCATATTGACTTTCGAGATTTTCTCTCCTATCTTCAAAGGCCCAGTGGTAATCATTTAAAAACTTAAATAACTTGGTTGAGGTCATATAAACTACTGAATAATTTCTATCCAAAAGTTCCTTGGCTATAGCATTTATAAGGAAGGTTTTTCCCCTACCGACTTCTCCCTGAATGTAGATATTACCGCTCTCTCTATCAAAATTATTTATATATTTTTTTATATCCCTTACTATATTTACCATATTTTCGTAGGGACTTATGGTTATGCCCATGTAGGAATTTTTAGAAAATAAGGATAAGTCAAAAGTTGAAAAGTTTTCTCTATTTATGGCTGCTCTTAGGCCAGACTTTTCGTAATTATCTTCTATGATTAGGTTTTTTCTACAGGAACAAGGCTTGGTACCAATAAAACCTGTATCCTTGCAGGCTTCGTGGTGATATTTTAAATCCATATAGTCAGTTTTATAACCATTTGCTATAAGAAGTTTGTTTTTTTCACGCTTTAAAGTCTCTATCTTATCTTCAGCAGCCCTTGTGTCTAGGCCTTGGCTTGCTAGCTTAAGGCTTTTAAATCCAGTTTCCTTTATAAGAGCGTCAATCGCCTTTACTTGCGGGATTTTTTTATAAACTTCTTCTATTCGCTTTTCTTGTAAGACCTTATTTTCTCTACGTCTTTCTGCCAGGATAAGAGATGCTTTTTCATTAGCTTTCATACTAATCCTCCAGATCATTCAATCTTTTAAGTCTCTTGCGTCTTGCTTTCTCTGCTATAGACATGCCATCACTTGTTTTTTTAGGATCTGACTTTTTCCTATAGGTCCTAACACTAGTTGATCTTTTAAGTTTATCTCTTTCTTCCTTCATTCTTAGCTCATTTAGGCTAGTTATGCCCATATCTCGCCAAGATTTTAGATAGCCCATGACATATTTTACGTCTACGTTTCCAGCTTCCCTTGCCTGTCTAAAGGCTTCTGTTACAAGCTCTGGTTCTTGGTCGTATTCGCCGAGGGTTTCGTGTATCCTTGTTATATCTGCAGGAGTAAGTTTTCTAGCAATAATTCTTTCGACATTTTCAAACATTATTGATTTTCTTTGGGCCTTATCAAAATTAATCTCATTTGATGAAGCCTGACTACTTTCTCCAAAGTACATTTGTCTTAGGGATACTATTTCTATATAAGTCGATCCGTCAGACCTTCTTTTTTCCCTAAAAATGCCCATATTTATCCAAAAACTAACTGCTTCCTCAAATCTTTTATCATCAAAGTTTAACTGGCGTTTAATCTTTGCCACATCTACACTTTGCTTGTCGTATATTTCCTTATAGATTAATAGATAAACCTTGATAGCATCACCATCAGCCATTTGAAGATAGGTATTTAAAAACATATTTTCAAATGGAGTTGTACCCATATCTAATTTCAATTCTTGCATTTCAAAGTTCATAATAATCATCCTTACTTATTTTCATATTTATTATCTTAGAATAAATTAGGCCGTGAGATTTTTCAAAATATCTCTCATCTATCTCTATATCCTGGTTTTCAAAAACTTCTCTTGTGTATGAGCTTACCTTAAATCCACATTTTTCATATAGACTAAGGGCTCTTTTATTAAATTTATTCACATCTAGGGTTAGGGTCCTATAGCCCATTTCCTCAAAAAATACCTTCATTATAGCCATGACCGATTCATACCCATAACCTTGGGAAACAAAATTAGGGTCAAAAACTATTCCTAGCTTGGCCCTTCTTAGGATTGGATTTATATTTTTAAGCCCTATAAAACCTATAAAACGATCATCAAAGACCCTTCTTACAGCAAAATATCTTTTATTGGGCATAGAAATAGTACCCTGCCAGAGTTTGATTTCAAAATCTGTTAGGTTGCCATAATTATAGCCAACGAGCCTAGGATCACTAAAAATCCCCCAATTTTGAAGCTCATGGGCTGACTTATTATCTATATTATCTAAATATATCCTAGGCATTTTCATCTCTTAGTGATAGGTCTGTGAAAGTTGTGCATTGTTTATTAAAAAATAAGTCCACGGTCCCTGTCGCACCATTTCTGTGCTTGGCAAAGATAACCTTGGCCTGGTTAGGTTCTACTTCCTCATCATAATAGTCTTCCCTATATAGGAGCATAACTACGTCAGCATCCTGTTCTATGGCCCCTGACTCTCTTAGGTCTGATAGGATTGGCCTGTGATCAGCCCTCTTATCAGCCTCTCTTGAAAGCTGGGCTAGGGATAATATTGGACAGTTTAATTCCTTAGATAAGGATTTAAGACCTCTAGAAATAGAGGCAATCTCATTTTGCCTATTTTCTTGCCTACCATCTGCCTGCATTAGTTGTAGGTAGTCTATTACTACTAGGTCAAGGCCACGTTCTGCCTTTAGTCTTTTAAGCTTAGACTTCATTTCTGATAGCCTAATACCTGGTGTTTCGTCAACATAGAGGTCAGTTTCGACTATTTTTTTAGTAGCATCTATTAAAAGTGTCCAATCATCATCTCTTATTGAACCATTTATAATTGACTCTAGACCTACAAGACTTACCATGGATAAGAGTCTTTGGTTAAGTTGGTAGATAGACATCTCAAGGGAGAAAAAAGCAACAGACTTGCCATTTCTCGCAGCATTCCAAGCCATAGTTAGGCCTAGGGCTGTCTTACCCATGGCTGGCCTTGCCGCAAGGAGAATTAGCTGAGAATTTTGAAGACCTGATAGTTTATTATCTACTACATCAAGCCCTGTTGATACTCCAGTTATTTTTCCATCTGCTAGGGTTAATTCATTTATCTGCCTAAGGGTATCATCCATGGTGTCAGCTACCCTTACTAGTCCTTGGTTGTGACTATCTTGGGATATCTCAAAGATTTTATTTTCTGCGATCGCAAGGATATCACTTACATCATCCGTTTGCTTATAGGATGAGTCGATTATATCCTCACTTGCCCCAATAAGACTTCTTAGAAGAGACTTTTCTTTGACAGATTTACAATAAGTTTCGATATTTGGAGTATAAAATGAGGAGAGGGTAATCTCAGTGATAAACTCCTCCCCTCCAACTTCTTGTAATATATTTTCGCTCGAAAGCTGGGATATAAGTGATACATAGTCTACTTTAATGTCTTTTTCAAACATCCCTACTATGGACTTATATATCCTTTGCGTTCTCGAGTCATAAAAGTCTACAGGTTTTATAATTTGATTTGCACTATCAAAGGTTTCATTTTTACTTAATATACAACCAATAATAGCCTGTTCTGCTAAGAAATCATAAGGTAATGGCCTTAAGCCATCTGTCATTATTCTACCTCAGCAACTACGTTAACTTTAAGGTCTGCGTTAACTCCTTCGTATAGTCTAGCGTTTATTACGAATTCACCGACTCCGTCGATTTTTTCTACATCTTCGATTCTCTTTCTATCGATTTCAATTCCTTCTTCAGCTAGGGCTTCTGCAAGGTCTTTATTTGTTACAGAACCAAATAGTTTTCTGTCTTCTCCAACTCTTACTCTTTGTTCAAGTGTTAGAGCTTCGATTTTTTCCTTAAGAGCTTCAGCTTCTTTTCTGTTTTGAGCTTCTTCTTTCTTAAGTTTTTCTCTCATTTTTTCAAGTTCTGCCATATTTTCTTTTGTAGCTTTTACAGCCTTACCTTGTGGATTGAGGTAGTTTCTAAAGTATCCTGGTTTTACATCTACAAGGTCTCCCTTAACTCCAACTCTTACAATATTATCTGTTAGTATTACTTTCATTTTTTTCTTCCTCTCTTATATATTCAATAATAGCTTTTCTTAACATTTTTTCAGCATTTTCCATGCTCATATCTAATTGGGTAGCTGCGGCTGTTAAGTGTCCGCCACCTCCAATGCGCTCTAGTATTAATTGTACCGATATATCGCCTAAGCTTCTACCTGAGATATGAATTTTATTATTAGCCCTGGTTAGGACAAAGCTTGCCTTAACTCCCTTTATATTTAAAAGATCATCTGCAGCTTGGCTAGCTATCAGGGTAGATCCATCAATTTCCCTATTAAAATGGGCTACGGCTATAAAGTCGTTTACTATAAATGAATCTGCTATTACCTCTGATTTATATTTTACAATCTCAAAGTCATCCTTAAACATCCTCTTGATGTAAACTGAATCTGCCCCCCATCTTTTAAGAACAGAGGCTGCTTCAAAGGTTCTGACCCCAGTTTGGTAGACAAAATTTTTCGTATCAACTGTTATACCTGCCAGAAGTGATTCTGCAACAGCAGTCCTTGCCTTAAAGTTTTCATCTAAGTAGGATAAAATCTCTGTAACAAGCTCTGATGCGGATGAGGCGTAGGGTTCTATATAGGAAATGGTTGCATTTTTTATATAGTCCTTACCTCTTCTGTGGTGGTCTATGATAAAGATATTATCAGTCTTATCAAGTAAGGCTGGACCTTCAGTTGAATTTTTTCTGTGGTTATCTGTAACAATTATTAAAGAAGCTTGATTAACTCTCTTTAAAGCTTCATCTTCTGTAAGGATATTATCCTTTAACTCTTCTAATTCTTCGCTCACCCTTGCATACATATTTTCAATAGGTTTGGTTACTTCATTTAAAATAATATAGGCTTCCTTATCCATTGATCTGGCTGCTTCATATACTCCTAAGGCTGAACCAAAAGAGTCCATGTCTGGGTTATTATGTCCCATTATAAATATTACAGGACTTGATTGCATCATTCTCTTTAGGGCTTGGGATATAACCCTAGACCTAACTTTTGAGGTTTTTTCTATTGCCTTAGTCTTACCTCCAAAGTACTCGTAGTTATCTTCAAGCTTGACAACTGTCTGATCTCCCCCACGTGATAGGGCAATATTTATAGCATCTCTTGAGTCAGAATATATCTCAGAAGGGTTTGCTCCTGCTATACCTACACCAATTGATAGGGTTGGTGGCAAAGAGTTTCCCTTTTCTATATCCCTTACCTTATCAAGGATAGAAAACTTATCATCGTGGATCTTTCTATAGTCTTGAAACTCACTTAGGATCATAAACCTGTCGTTTTCATATTTTCTAATTAGACATTTATACTTTTTGAAGTATTCATTTATAACCTTATCAATTTCCCCTAGGACCTGAGGTCTAAGGTCAGAACTAGCTGAGTTTCTTATATCCTCATAGTTATCTATAAAGACTGAGTAGAAGACTAGTCTCTTATTTTTAAAGAGTTTTTTTATAGACTCATCATAGGTATTATCTACTCCATACAAAAATGTTTGGCTGTTTTTGTGGTCAGGTTCAAATATAGTTGAGTAATAAAACTGGATTACCTTATCTGATATAGACACATTTTTAGATGTCCTTATTTCTTCATCATTAAACTCTATTTCTGAAAAGTCTGGAATAAGATCATCTATTTTTTCACCTATGAGGGTCCTATTTGGAAATAGGTCCCTAAAAAATGAGTTATGCCACTTTATCTTCCTATTTTCTTCTACTATAGCTATAGGAAAGGGCATTTCAAAGACTACATTTTTTGTAATAGAATCAAAAGAAAAGGATACATCATCCACATACTTCTGAAGCTCTTTTGCCTTAGTTGAATTTATGCTTTTTAAAAACAAAAACAAAATTATTGATACTACAAATCCTAAGGCCCCTAGGGGTTGGTTATAGTAGAAAACTACTATAGATGCAAGTAGGGGAAAGGCCATTATCAAAACTATATTAGCCATGCTAATAAACTTTTCGTTATTTTTCATTTTTCCTCCTTGCTCTAAAATCAATAAATACGTCAGCTATTCCTAATATTATCAGTGGTATAAGCAAAACCTGGATTAAAATCAGCATAAAAAACCATTGAAAGGCCCTAGTTAGGGGTAGGCTTGATTTTTTAAGCATGAAGTCTAAAAGACTTGCTCCATTTATTGCAAAAAACATCATAATAATTAATAGTAAGTTGCCTACTAGGTAAAGATCTTTGATTCCAAAAAACTTGCCCAAATAAAAAATAACTAGACTTACTGCTAATATAATTAGTAAATCCTTGGGGCTCATCCTAAGCTCATCAAGGTTTTTTATATCAGTATAAGCTTCGCTTTTATTAGCTAGGTAATTTCTAATGATTTTTATAGAAATTACCGAATAAAGCATTGATACCCATCCTATTATGGCTGGATATAGGCTAGCTGTAAGCCTTAATATATCAAGGTCTAAATCATAGGAATAAATCTCTTCAAAATTCTCCTTTAAATTAAGCGCAAGGCTATTTATATCAAGACCATCTACTAGCATAGTATACTTATAGATAAATATAAATATAAGACTAGTAATAATAAAAGTCGTTATTATTTCTACTCTTGCAGAGAATTTAAGGCTAACTAGGATGATTAAACTTAAGCCTATAAGTAAAAGTGGGATAAGACTTGTAAAAAGATCTTCCCTACTAGCAAAGATTAGGCCTACAAAGTAGGTGCCAAAAGCCCCCAATAAATAACTTAAAGTCCCTTCATTAAAGTAAAATAGTGCAAATGTTATCGGAATCACTCCAATAAATATTGGACTTTTTTGAGATATGAATAAGCAAATTAAGCTTAGGGCTATGACAAAAATAACTTCCATAATCTTATTAATATGTTTTGTCAATGTCATAAAATCTCCATATAAAAATCAAATAATTTTTATCTATACTATTCTACTTTAAAAAGGAATTTTAACAATATCATAAGGCTTCTTAACCACCTAGTCCCTAAAACTATGGGTCTTTTTATCTAGTAGCTTTCTTGATTCAAAGAGTCTTATTGATGCCTTTGAAATATAGTAAGCTATTATATATAAAATTATTGACACAAGTAGGACTACAAAGATATTTCCCAAAACAAAGGATGAGTTTTCTATAAATAGACTAATTATAAGATAAGAAGTCCAAATAGAATAAAAACTATGAAAGGCTAGAGTCCTATAAATAGACTTATAGTCAGTATAGGATTTTATTAAAACCAAGGTAGTTAAGTCTGTTAAAAGGCCAGCAAGGCCTACAGCCAAAGCTCCAAATATAGATAACCTCAATAAAATTAGGGCCAAAAGGCCCATGATTATTGATATAGTTCCAATTTTTTTCGTTTTTAAAACAGCTGCTGTTAAGACAAAGGTAAAAAGTGGTGTAGTAAATAGCACCCTAGACCCTGGTATAGGAAAAAACCTACTTAGTATATAAAGCATTTTGCCAAAAACATACATCATGGCTAGGGATATGGCCATAAAACTTATATCCTTTATCCTAAATCTATTTATCTTCTTTTTAGGCATAAGAATGTAGTGATGGAAGGAGGGTATTTACTCCTACATAGGTAAAAATTACGCAGATAAATCCTACAATAGCAAAAACTGCTGCTCTTTTTCCCTCCCAACCTCTTGACCTTCTTAGGTGAAGGTAGATTGAATAGATTATCCAGGTTATAAAGGACCAAGTTTCCTTAGGATCCCAAGCCCAGTACCTACCCCAGGCTGATTCTGCCCAAATAGCACCAGTTATCATTACAAGTGATAGGAAGATATAACCAAAGGCTATAATCCTATAGGCTATTAGATCTAGTTGGTCTTTTTCTGCCATAGATTTTGAGAAAAATGAGTCCTTGCTAAACCAATCTCTCATTAGGTACATAGCTGATATACCAGCTGCTACCGCAAAGGCTCCATAGGATAGGATGGCAAGAGAAACGTGGACTGCAAGCCACTTAGAATCAAGGGCTGGCATCAGTGGTCTTACTGTCCTATCACGCATGGCAGCATAACCTATAATTAAAAATAGGATTGGGGTGACAAAGGTACCCATGGCCAAAAGCTTGTATTTTCTTTCAAAAATCAAATAGCAAAGGGCTACTCCCCAGGCAAAGGCTGTGGCAAATTCGTATTGGTTTGAAAGTGGAATCCTGCCTGCATTTACCCACCTTACGCCAAGAGCAAGGGTGTGGGCGATAAATGCAACAATCAGAACATTTTTGCCCCTAAGTCCCCATTTTTCAGTCTTATTTACAAATAATAGTATAAATAGTCCCATGGATACCAGGTAGCCAAAAAGACTTATATAAAATAATATATTTTCTACTTTTAGTAAGTTCATTATAGTCTAATCTCTCCAATTATTTTTTCATATTTTTTGCTATGAAGCTTATCATGTTTAGCTTGTCTTATGTGAAGATAATCACAGTCTTCATCCCTTACTAAGATAACTTCTCTAGGGTTTACATAAAAGGCTAAAAATAGGCCTAACATTAGCAAGGCTGCCCCAAAAAGTGCAATAGGTGTTGCAGGGTCTCTAGCTACTTGGACAAGGGTAAACATCTGTGGATCTCTTATCACGAAGGTGTAATCTTCCCATTTTATAGGATCCCCTGGATGATTAAGTCCCATATCAACCCTAATCCCATCATAATATAGGGCATATAGGGAAACAGGATGGTTTAAAAATGGTGACTTAGTCCTAGGTTTCATCATGGATTCTTCATCAAAATCCGGATAAAAATCTACAAATTGTAGGGCTATTTTTTTATCATCTGCAACAAAGACATCTCCTTTGTACATTAGCCTATCTTCAAAAAGCTTTTCGCCTTTAAAAAGCAAGGCATCGTAGGCCCAACCTGTCGAATTTTGGTAGACGTTGAAGTCTTTAAACCTAAAAGGCTTATTTACCATAGCCACCCCCTTATCAATTTCTTTGTTGTCCTTATCGAGGATTGAAAGGCTGGTAATATACTGTTCAACTGTGTAGTCTTCCCTAAACATTACATCATATTGGTCAACTTTTATCTTATAATCAGAGTTTGTAAGCTCCATTACACTGCCCGGTACTCCGTGGACAAATTCTTCAAAACCCTGGTACCTACCGTAGCCAAAGGCTAGGATTATAATGATTAGAGATAAGTGGGTTAACCAAGAACCCATATGGCCAATCTTACCATCAAAGGCATAGTAGACGTCCTTACCATCAATTTCAGTCTTTTTATAAGTTCTAATATTTAGCTTTTTAAAAATTGAAAGGTCATCGTCCTTAACCCTAATCCAAGACTTATAATTTTTTAGTTTTGGACCTATTTCTGGTTCCTTAAAGGATTTTTCAAAAATTATCTTAAAACGATTTACACTACATAAGAATAAATTTATCAAAAGAAGACCAGTTATTAAGATATACCACCAAGCATAAAAGACCTTGTCAAAGTCACAAGCAAGGATTAACTTCGCCCAAAAATTACTATAGGAATGAAGATAAAACTCTTCTGGATTTCCCTGGGGAATTACTGTTCCAATTACCGATAAAAGGGCAATTACAACCAAAAGAATTATCCCCGTCTTCATTGAGTAAAAACTTTTAAATATTTTTTTAATTTTTTCTTTCATAAACTTCCTTAAAGCAAAAGGACTCCGAAGAGTCCCTCTTGGCTTTCTTTATTCGTACTTATTTAAAATTTCTAGACCTTGGTCAACTAACTCTTCAGCTTCATCTAAGTTTTGGTGGGCTTTCTTTGAGTTGTGGAATCCTTCTCCATTTTCTACCCAAACAAAGTCCCATTTAAATTGAGCATGTCTGTGAATATGCTGAAGCTCTGCCTTATCTTCATCAGATAGGTCACCTTTTTCTATATGTTTAGCTAAAAGATCTACAAATTCTTTAAGTTTGTCACTTACTTCGTTAGTCCTGTCATAAACACCTTGTTGAACTTCTTCAACCCAAGATATCATCTCATCCTCGCTCTTTCCTGCGTGGCAAGATAGGCAAGAGTTTTTAATACCTTCTTTTGACTTAAGTGGACTTGTCCAGTGGTGAGACTTAAATTTCTCACCCTTTTCATTTTCAACTACTGGCATGTGGCAGTCTATACAGGATAGGCCAGCAGAATCATGGGCTGAACCCATCATAGTTTCAAACTCTGGGTGTTGGGCCTTAAGTAGTTTAGCACCTGTTTGTGGGTGTTCCCAGTCAGCAAAATCTATCTCATCATAGTATTCTAGCATATCATCAGTTTCAAAACCATATTTATAAGGTAATATTACTTCCTTAGTCTCAGGATCCATATAATATTCAACGTGGCATTGGGCACAGGCTAGACTTTCTAGCTTAGCATTATTTCCATTTACATAACCTTCGTCAATAGCCTTTTGGAAGTGATCTCTGGTTACTTGAATCTTGCCTAAATCATCCATATGGCAGTCATAACAAGAAATAGTTTCCATCTTTGGATGATCTGCGACAAACTCATCAAAATCAATGGCATTTACATCTACCCCGTCTTTTTCAAGGGCATCTACAAAGTCTATAGTCTTACATGCTAAGCATGATGCACCAGCCTTTGGTCTTTTAGTATTTATTACATCTTCTAGAGCATAAACGTGTCCCCTAGCCCTGTCGTATTGCTTAGCAAAACCATAACCGTCATAATATGTTTTTAAGTTTGGATGCTCTTCTAAGTAGTCAACCTGGACTGAACCACCAAATTTGGTTTCGCTCATATCTGCATTTGCCTGATATGTTGCATAAACATCTGGATATGTATCTTTATAGTCTTCTGCAGATTTTATCTCTGTATCACCACCGCATGAACTTAGAGATACAGCTAAGATAAAGGCAGAGATGGCCCCCATAAGCTTCTTATTCATCTTTCCCTCCTAAAATTTTTCCTAGGTAATATAAGTAAATTATACCTATTCTTTATATCAATTATAAACTATTTTTAGAAAATTTACAAGCAAAGCTTTTCCACCCTCATATTAGACTATATAACCTTATTTAAAAGTTAGATAAAATATATTAAAAAAACGCAAGTCTTAAACCTGCGTTTTTTCTAATCAATATTTAATGATGCTAGTATTTCATTTCTATACCTGGTAAATTTCTCACTTGTTCTTTGTCTTGGATAGTCTAAGTCTATATCTACTATGTCCTTAACCCTACCTGGATTTGCCTGCATAATAATAACCTTAGTTGACATATAGATAGCCTCATCTACATCGTGGGTTACCATTATATTTAAGTTTTTTTCTTCACTCCAAAGGTCTAGGATTAAGTCCTGCATGTTCATCCTGGTAAAGGCATCTAGGGCACCAAGGGGTTCGTCAAGAAGCATTATTTCAGGCTTATTAATAAGAGTTCTTATGAGAGATACTCTTTGGGCCATGCCTCCTGATAGGGCACTTGGATAAAGGTCTTTAAAATCATCAAGGCCAACCTTATGGATTAGCTTATCTACTGCTATTTCATCAGTTTCTTTTCTAAGATCACTTGCAAAAGATACATTTTCTTTTACAGTAAGCCAAGGAAAGAGATTGGGCTTTTGAAAGACCATGCCCCTATTTATAGAAGGATCTACTATCTCTTGTCCATCTAGTTTTAAAAAACCAAAGCTAGGTTTTATTAGACCTGCTATAAGCCTTAGCAAGGTAGATTTACCACAACCTGAAGGACCAACTATGGATATAAACTCCCCATCTTTTGCGACAAAGTTTACATCGGCGATGGCATGGGTTAGGCCGTTTTCATCCGCCCTTGGAAATAATTTTCCAACATCTTTTAAGATTAATTCACTCATTAGTTTACTCCTTCCTTCTTCCAGATAAGAACCCTATCGCTAATTTTCTTTATCAAGATATTTACTATAATAAAGGTAATAGCTAAAAGGATTATAGCTCCGTACATGGCTGAATAATCTGCCCATGAGCTTTTCCAGGTAATATACCAACCAAGACCTGATTCTACACCCATCATCTCAGCAACTATTAGGGCATTACAAGCTGCACTCATAGCCGAAACTAGGCCTTGGAAGATATTTGGACTAGCTGATGGTATAGCAATTTTTCTAACCATTTGACTATTACTTGCCCCAAGAGTCTGTGCTGCATCATAGTAGGCTGGGTCTACATTTCTAATACCTGTTATAGTTGAAAGACTAACTTGAAACCAAACCCCTAGGGCTATTATAAATACAGCTCCTTGGAAGAGGTTTATGGCAAGTACCATAACTACTGGTAGCCAAGTTGTTGTTGGGATAGGACCTAAAAGTTTTAAGATAGGGTCCACCCAATAGTTTACCGCTTCAAAATAACCTGCAAGGATACCTGTAATTATCCCCAAAAGCGATCCTATTATATATCCTGTAAATAAAAGCTTAAGGGATGATATAACCGACTCTAAAAGATAGGCCTTATCTGCTGCCATAGAGTTTAGGATCATATCAAGCCATGGGAAGTATGGAAGTTTTAAGATATTTGTTTTTAAGGTTAGAATATCAAAGACTATTAGGATTACAAATATACCAGTATATAGGGGCCAGTTGTAGCTTAACCTTGCTTTTATTTTCTCAAACTTTACTGATATAACTAATTCTAATAGGTAAATACCTATTAGAACTAGAATAAATTTTACATAAAGCCCACTTGCCTTGCTAGCTGGGTCAAAGTTTGGAATAAATATATATTCAAGTATAGCAAGGATGGCAAAAATTAGGGGAATAAATAACTTTATAGGGCTAGTCTTTTTGTGATCTCCCTCTATTTTTTTTAGCTCATTCTTGGTGAGATTTTCTTGAGATATTTTTGAAGATTCCATATTTCTTACTTCCCTTCTTTTATACTTACTTCTCCATTTCCTAGTGGTCTCCAGTAATTTTCTACATATTCATCTGTTGACTTAGAATCATCTACAAGACCTAGTTTTTTGTAGTCATCAAAGTAGGTTCTAATTGTATTTAGACCATCTTCATTATTTAATTTGTAGTCATAGGCCTTTAGGAGGTTGGCTGCTACTTCTGGATCACCTGAAGCTAGGTTTTTAGCTTGGAGTTTTTCTACAGCCTCCTTTGAATTTGCTGCTACAAATTGGTTCCCCTTTTCAATTTGTTCTGCTATAAGTTCTGCAAGCATAGGGTTTTTGTCAACGAAGTCCTTGTTAAAGGCTGTTACACAGCAAACTTCTTTTTTGAAGTCCTCATCTTCTGTTAGGGACCTAATTGGTCTAATCTTGCCTGACTTTAAAAATTCTTGGGCAAATTGATCATCAAGGACTGCTCCCTTTATCTCCCCACTTTCAAGGGCTTGGATAACTGCAGCTGGGTCCACTGGTTTTATATTTACATCATCTGGATTTACATCATCATGAACTAAAAATCTTAAAAGGGTGTTATGACCACTGTTACCTATACCATTTGTTACTGCTATATCTTCATTTACTAGGTCAGAAGTTTCTTGATAGCTGCTTTCATTTAATACATAAAGTGACTTACATCCTGAGTGGCTAGCTGTTGAAAAGACGTAGTTAAGTCCCTTGGTCGCTGGTACTAATAGACCTCCGAACTCACCTGTCATTACATCGATTTGTCCACTACCTAGGGCATCCTTGCCTGATTTGGTATTTACAAATTCTACATCTATGTTATTTTCCTTGAAGTATCCTTCAATCTCAGCCATATTTTGACCAGCTATACAAAGGTCTCCGTCAAAACCTATCCTTATTGTTGAACCATATCTTTCTTCATCTTCTATAAAGTGGTCTTTTTCCGCTAGGTTTTCTTCGCTTATTTCAGTAGTTTCTTTTACTGGAGCTTCTTCTCCATTTTTTACACAAGCACTAAGGCTTAAGCTTGCTAAAAGTAATAGGGCTATAGTTTTTTTGTTTTTCATAATTTTCTCCTTATTTACAGCATGAATCGTATTCAATATTTTCTATATCAAAATTTGGGTCACTAAAATCAATTATTTCTTCTTCCTGAAACTCTATTTCTTTATTATAATGAGAAATAGCCTCTGCTTTTATTGGTCTTGTATTTTGTTCTACTTTAGAAGTAGAACAGGCAGTAAGCACTAATAAACTTGTTACCATAGGTAAAATCTTTTTAATTTTCATAAAACCTTCCTTGTTTTTAGACATAAAAAACCCCGTCCATATAGGACGAGGTTTACCCGTGTTTCCACCTAAGTTCATTCCTAGAAATATCTAGAAATCTTATTTGCGATATAACACTCGCACTGTCCCAGCCTAATTAGTCAGCTAGAAGATTCAAAGATGCACTTCCAAGCAAACTTGGCTGGGTTTTCTCAGCTTAGACCCTCTCTGTAAGCTTCGTTAGGCTTGTACTTTTCTTTTCAAAATCTTTTATTACTATTCATGTTTTTAAGTATACTAGCTTTTTTAATTCCGTGCAAGTTACTAGGATATATTTTTACTAGTGTAAATTTAAAAGCATTTAGTATAATGATTGTAGAACTAACAAAGAGGAAGATATGGATAATATTAAAGATTTTGACGTGTCAATAATTTCAGACCCCCACCTTCTAGATGAGTCCCTAATTGCTGACACTGAAAGTTTAAGAAAAGAACTAAAAGTTGAAAGAAAACTTGTCGTAGAAAGCGAATCACTTTTTAAAAAGGCCCTAAGTATGGTAGATGATGCCCAGACTCAATTTTTGATTCTCTCGGGAGATATCACTAAAGAAGGAGAACTTATAAGCAACAAAAAAGCTTCTAAGCTACTTAAAAAATGGCAGGAAAAAGATCCTAAGAGAAAAATTTTCCTAATCCCAGGTAACCACGATATGAATTCAAAAAGAGCCTACGATTATAAAAACGATGTCAAAGTGCAGGCAACTAGTCCCAAAGATTTCCTAGAAATTTATGATTTCATCTACAAAGACTCTTCTAACCTAGAATTTTATAAAGATTCAAGCATTTTTAAATCCTACCTAAAAGAGGTCAATGAAAAATATTCTAGAGAGGAAAAATATTCTTACTATGCCAATGGTTACCTATCTTATGTAGCCAGGGTAAAAAAAGATTTTAACTATAAAAACGGCCTAACTATTATAATGATTGACTCTTCAATCTATAGCGCAGATAGAGAGCAGGGCCATAGGGACGGGGTAAATAATGTTATTGGTTCAATTTCTAAGGACCAACTAAGGTGGATTGTAGAAAAAATTGACGAGGCTAAGGCTAGGGACGATATGGTTGTAGCTGTAAGCCACCACGCCTTTATACCAAATTTTAGAAACCAAGAATTGGTCTTTTCGCCCTTTATTATTAAAGAATACAAGGAAAAAATTGAAGATAAGGATCCTAGGCTAAATAATAAGACTCCAATTGAGGTATTAGCTGATAATGGGGTGAAATTTTTATTTACCGGCCACCTCCATGAAAATGGCACAGCTAAGTTTGTATCTGAAGAGGGTAACGAAATTTATGATATCCAAACTGGATCAACAATTACCTATCCCCTTCCAATCAGGCACCTAAAAATAGAAAATAAATCTGGAACTATTAGTGGCTTTGAAATAGTAATTAAAACTGAACTAATAAGGGATTTTACCTATAAGGATGAAAATAAAAACTTCATAGAAGTAAAAGATGCTTCTCTGCATACGCTAGAAAATCAACTTTCCCTTAGGGAAGTCATCTCAAACTACATTAGGATCCAAGCTAATAACCCAAAACTTGAAAATCTTGGTATCAAAAAAGAAATAATAGATCAAATAAATTCTAATACCAAGTTTAACCTTCCTTATACTGGCTATATGGACCAGGTAGTTTTTCCTATGATAAGGAATAAATTTCCTATAAAAAAATCCTTTGTAGGAAATATCAACCTTACAAAAAGAGACGGTTATCATTTTCTTTTGATAAGTGCCCTAGGCAATAAAATTATCATGAGGTCAAAAGACATAGAAGAGGCCCTAGATGTGATTTTTAGGCAGGTTGAAAGAGATATCTTCTACCCACCCCTTATGATTTACTTTATAGAAAAAATTTTAAACAAAATTTTTAAGATGCCTATAGATGAGGATGGGCACACATTTTACGATTTTTCTAATTTCATCTACCAATATAAGTCAAATGACATAGAAAGACCAAAGTATGTCACTGATATGATAGATAAGTTAAATGACAGTTCCTACGATATTATAGATGAAACTTTAGACTTTGCAGCTGATGAAATAAACGAAGCCTTCGACTATGTGACAGAAAATATTAAGTTTATTAAGTATGGATCAAAAAATAGGTTTTATGATGACCTGATAAAAACCCAGGGCTTTAGCTCAAACCTTAGCTACAAGTATATAAGGCGAAGAGTTGATAATCTTAAAGACCTATTAAATTTCTTTTCAAGGTTTATTACTAAAAAATCCTCTATAAGTGGGGTTGACCTAGCCAAAAAAATTCTCCATTCTAAGGCAGTTAGAAGATTTAAAATGGATATGTCCGATAAGATGTTTGGTCAAAAATCTTTAAGAAAGTTTATAACTGATATGATTGGTGAGATGAATGAAGATATGGCAAAAATCTACCAAAACGATACAGACAATGATATAGATTATTACTTCAACTACATCGAATTTCATGATAGCGATAATTAAAGATAAAAAACAAGCCTTGTAAAATTTTACCAAGGCTTGTTTTTTATTACCTATAATCTTCTGCTGAAAACCCTGGGTCTTGGGTAAAGTTTAGCCCAAGTTTTCTAAGCATAGATTTTTGTGACTCATTTAGTATAACTGTTGAATGTGCATCTAATCCCCTAAGTTCACTTAGTTTTTCTATGGCCATATGGGTTAGCGGATTTGTTGTAGCTGAAATTGATAGGGCTATAAGCATCTCGTTTACAGATAGACTTGTAACCTTCCCGCCTAAGTCTTTAGTCTTAAGCTCTGAAACAGGTTCGATAATATGTGGAGATATAAGTAAGATCTCATCATCGAGTTTGCCAAGTTTCTTAAGGGCATTTAAGATACAGGCTGAAGGCGCACTTAGAAGGTCACTTTTCTTACCTGTTATTATTTCGCCATCATCTAACTCTATGGCAAAGGCTTCCGTACCTGTCCTTTCTGCCTTCTTTCTTGCTTCAAGGGCCACAAGCCTATCATCACTAGTTATTTCTAGCTGGCTCATTAAAATCTGAATCTTCTCTAGGGTATGTATATGTTGTTTGGCCATCCTATAATCAATAAGGGTATTGTAGTACCTTCTTATGATTTCAGCCTTGGAGGCTTCTGTGGCTGCCTTTTCATCAATTATACAAAAACCAACCATATTTACGCCCATATCTGTTGGAGACTTGTAAGGAGATTTTCCCATGATTTTTTCAAACATCTTCTTTAAGATAGGAAAGGCTTCTACATCCCTATTATAGGATACGGCAGACTTACCATAGGCTTCAAGGTGATAAGGGTCTATCATATTCACATCATCAAGGTCAGCTGTGGCTGACTCATAGGCCATATTGACTGGGTGTTTTAAAGATAGGTTCCATATTGGAAAAGTCTCAAACTTAGCGTAGCCAGCATTTACTCCATTTTCATGGTCAAGATACATCTGAGACAGGCAGGTTGCCATTTTTCCTGAACCAGGTCCTGGACCTGTTACTACTACTAAGGGTCTAGTTGTTTTAACATGGTCGTTTTTTCCAAAGCCCTCCTCTGAAATAATTTTTCCAAGGTCATTTGGGTAGCCTTCAATATCGTAAGTCTTGTAATTTTTTATACCAAGGTTGTCAAGGTATTGGCTGTATTTAAGAGCCTTTTCTTGGTAGTCAAATTGAGTAATAACAATAGCAGATACCAAAAATCCAAAGTCTTCAAGATATGACTTAAGCCTTATAGCCTCAGTATCATAAGATATACCATTATCTCCTCTAATCTTTGTATTTTCAATATCTTTAGCATTTATAGTAATAATTATCTCTGTCTTATCTTTTATATTTAAGAGCATCCTAAGTTTAGAATCTGGCAAAAATCCTGGCAAAACCCTTGATGCGTGAGCATCGTCGAAGAGCTTACCTCCAAATTCTAGGTATAATTTATCAAAGTGACTTATTCTTTCAACAATCTTTGCAGATTGTTCTTTTATATATTTATCATTATCAAAAGCTAATTTCACAATAACCTCCATCTATACCTTTTAATTATACCTTTAAATTTCTATAAAAAAAATAAGACGCACAAATTTACGTCTTATTTTGTAATAATTGTCATTGCTGTCTTAAAAAGAATTATAATATCTGTTTTAAGTGACAGATTTTCTATATATTTTAACTTAAGATCAATCTTAATTGGGAGGATTTTTTCAAGATAAATTTTTTCACTATCTTCTATAGAATCATAGTATTCAGATTCATTCCTAAATTCGATAGAGGCATAGTCAGTTATTCCAGGTCTTACTGCAAAAATTACATCATAATAATTTGGATATAAATTTACCATCTTTGGAGTCTCTGGCCTTGGACCTACCAAGGACATATCGCCCTTTAAAACATTTATAAATTGAGGAAGTTCATCTAGCTTCCACTTTCTTAGAAAGGATCCTGTCCTTGTTATCCTAGGGTCGTTTTTTACTGTCAAGTTATCAAGATTTTTATCAGCCCCCACTCTCATTGTCCTAAACTTGATTATATAAAATGGCTTTTTACCCTTAGTCAACCTCTCTTGTTTATAAAAGACAGGTCCCTTGGAATCAAATTTTATAAAAATCGCAATTACTAACATGGGTATGGCGATTATTATAAGGACTATGAGGGATATCAGGATATCAAAAAATCTTTTAAAAAATAAACTAACCCATTTTTTATTTAATTTTTCATAAATTAAATCTTCATTTATCTTTTTCACAATTATCCTCAAGTTTATTTAATCATTAGATTATTAAACTTCAATTTTATAAATAGTCTAGCCTCTTTTATTAATTAACTTCTGGCCAATTGTCAGTTGTATATGATTTGTACTGTTCATCTATCCACATGACTTCTGCGCCAATCTTTTTGGCAAAGTCCTGACCTTCTTTTAGATCTAGGATAAAAAGATAAGTTGAAATAGTATCAGCCCTAGCTATATCATCCATTATTACAGATACTGACCTCCATTTAGTTGATGGATACATGGTGTCAGGATCTATTATGTGGTGGTATCTCTTACCATCTACCATAAAGTATCTCTGATAGTCCCCACTTGTAACTACAGATGTATTTTTTAGGCTAACTACAGATGAGTATGGATTTTCCTTATCTTCTAGATTTGGATTTTGGATGGCTATCTTATAGTAGGAATTTTCACTTGCAGGATTATTTCCTATTAGTACATCATCCCCACCAACTGATAGGATACCATGCTTAAGTCCTTCTTCCTGGAGCCTATTTGCTATTATCTTTGTCGCATAACCCTTACCTATGGCTCCTATGTCTATTTGTACTTCAGGATCTTTTATAAAGACTGTTTTATTTTCCTCATCTACAACTATAGAGTCTATATCCTCATGCTGACTTGCCTCAACTAACATACTTTCTTCCGGGATAGCTGCTTTATCAGGATTATCTAGGGATATCTCCCTATAATCATGCCAAAGTCCCAAAAGTGAGCCCATGGCTATATTAATTTTGCCACCAGTTAGCTCATACATTTCTTTAGAATAATCTATAAGCTCTATTACTCTCTCATCTACTTTAACAGGTTCTTTTCCTGCATTTTCGTTTATGGTCCTAAAATTATTTACCCCATCAAAGGCATCGTAGGAGTTATATAGTTCGTGGTAGGTTTTAAGTTCATCTTTTAATACGTTTACATAGTGATCAAACTCTTTTTCATCCTTGGTGTAGGCCATAAAGGTTGTGATAGTATCAAAGTACTCATAGACCTTTACGGTATGTTTTTCTAAATCGGTATTTTCTATTTTTTGAGCAGGCTCTTTATCTTCTTCACTTAAGCCAGGTTTTTCACTTTCCTTAACCTCTGCTTCTGAAGATCCGTCCTTTACTGCTTCTAGTTTCGGTTTTTCTATATTTTCCTTTTCATTAATATTGGCACAAGCCGAAAGTGTAGCGGCCAGTGCCAAAATCATAAATAATTTTTTCATATTATTTTATTTATATTAATTGTATCCATATCCTTGTTGATAGATAGACCTTCGTTTTCTGCCCAACTTAGTAACACTCCTGCTGCAACCTTATCTCTAAAGTCGTTCCATTTACCTTCAAGTCCTAATTCATAGACTGTATCTAAAAACTCAGCACTTGGTGCGATAAATTCTGCATTTTCCATAAAGGCATCCCTATCCCTCCTATCAAGTGTTGAAATAAAGGCATCTCTTATGTCGTTATTATCAATCTCACTTGTTCCTGGCATTAGGACGTAATTTTCTACATCTTGGTCTATATCTATATAGGATTCTTCAATGTCTTCTCTTGTTTGAATCTCCTTATTTATCCTAATAAAATCAAGAGATTCTTTGTTTAACCACATATTTTTAAGATATGTGTCCTCATCTATCAAGGTCCATTTTTCAACTAACCATGATAGGTTTATTGGTTTTCTGTCTTTCATATTTCTCTTATCTTAAAGATTGCTGCTTCATATTGCCAAAGCTCTATATTAAGATTATTTCCTTTCTTAACTTCTATTTTTCTCTTTTCTTTTCTATATTCACCGTACTTCTCATCTAGAGAATTTAAAACTTCTTCGAAAACTAAGTCTTCATCGTAAGGTATTTCATAGGAGGCTTGGTAGGTATTAGCCATATTTAGGATAACTAGGTACCTATCACCATCTGCTAGCCTTTCATAAGCAAAAACAGAGTTATCGTTATCGTCTACTACCTTCCATTCAAAACCTTCCTTATCATAATCATACTTGAAAAAGGCCTTTTCGTCTTTATAAAGTTTATTTAAATCTTTAATAAATTTATTATAATTATTATGGCTTGGATATCCTAGGTAGTCCCACCTTATGCCCACACTTTCATTCCATTCTTCGAAGGTCGCTATTTCATTGCCCATAAAGTTTAAAGTCTTACCTGGATGGGTGATTTGGTAGGTCATAAGAACCTTTAACTGTTTAAACTTATCTTCATAGGACCCATTCATCTTATCTACCATGGATTTTTTAAGATGAACAACCTCATCGTGACTTAAAGGTAGGAGGAATTTCTCATTGTAATAATAATACATTGAAAAATTGATATTAGTCTGGTAATCTCTCCTATTTATAGAATCAACCTTAAAATACCTCAAGGTATCATTCATCCAGCCCATATCCCACTTGTAATCAAAGCCAAGACCACCTTCTGAAACTGGGTGGGTTACCTTTGGATAATTAGAAGAATCCTCTGCTATCCTCATTACATCAGGGTGTAGTTTTTCTAATGTTTCATTTAAGTTTTTTATAAAGAAGATGTTATCATTATGGACACCCCTGTCCTTATTGCCATTATAAAATACCATGTAGGAGACTGCATCAATCCTGATCCCGTCTAGGTGAAATTCTTCAATTAAATAGGCCATTGACGATTTCATAAAACTTCTTACGTGGCCCTTTGAGTAATCAAAGTTATTTGATCCCCACTCAGAATACTTTAGGTCCATATATTTTGATTCATACATGCTAGTTCCATCAAAATGATCTAGACCATAAAAATCAGAAGCATAGTGGACTGCTACTACATCAAGGATAACTCCTATGTCATTTTGGTGAAGAAGGTCGACAAACTTTTTAAAGTCAGATGCGCTTCCATACCTATGACTTATGGCAAAAAATCCTGTCGATTGGTAGCCCCAAGATGGGTAGAAAGGATATTCTGTTACAGGCATGATTTCAACATGGGTGTAGCCCATTTCCTTAACATGGTCAATTAACTTATCAACTATGTCTAGGAAATTTACCTTACCAGCAAATCTCATAAAAGATCCCATGTGTAGTTCATAAATATTTAGGGGCTTATCAAAATTTTTGTTCCTAGTTTTTAAAAATTTCTCATCCTTAAAAACGTAGTCATCTTCTTTTGTAATTCTTGCTGCAAAGTCACCTTCGCCATCCATAGCGTGGGCAAATGGATCAGTTTTTTCTATCCATTTCCCATCCTTAACTACTATATACTTGTAATAGTCGTTAACCTTAGCCTTGTAAAAGCCATAAAAATATCCATATTCATCGTTTTTTATAAGTCTTTCATTTTGCCAACCAGTAAAGTCTCCCTTTATATAAACTTCATCTGCATTTGGAGCATAGACCCTAAAGATATATCCATCTTCATAGGCAAGCGCTCCCCAAATCTTATGGCCAATGGTGGAGTTTCCTTCTATATAATCTTTTATTTTTGTGTAGTCTGTTGGTAAAATATTAACTTTCATAAGTATTTCCTATCATATTTTCTATATGTTTAGACAAAATTTCTATACCTTTTGTATTTTTCGCCCCTCTTGGGATAATAATGTCAGCATACTTCTTGCTTGGTTCCACGTATTTTTCATGCATGGGTTTTACTTGCTCTATATACTGGGTAAGGCAAGATTCTACTGACCTACCTCTCTCAACTGTATCTCTAAGGATTCTTCTTTTTAGTCTAATATCGCTATCAGCATCTACAAAGACCTTGGTATCTGTAAGTTCTCTTATTCTTTGATCATAAAGAACCAAAATTCCTTCTATAAGAATAATCTTCTTAGCCTTGATATTTACTGTTTTATTGCTTCTGGTGTGAATTTTATAATCATAAAGGGGCATTTCTATTTCCTCACCCCTCAATAATTTTTCTAGGTCTTTGCAAAACAGGTCAGTATCAAAGGCTTTTGGGTGGTCATAATTTAATAATTTTCTTTCTTCAAAATCTATATCATCATGGGCTCTGTAGTAGTTATCATGACCTATAACTATTAAATTATCCTTAAAGGTTTCTGCTATGGTCTTTACAATCGAAGACTTGCCAGAGGCAGAGCCACCAGCTATGGCTACGATTTTTGGCTCAATCATAAGCTTATCTCGTTTTTAATTTCTCCTTCTAGATAGGAATAAAGATTATCAAAAACTATGTCTGCCCTAATTTGCATAGCTTCTTCTGTATAGAAGGCGACATGGTTTGTTAGGATGACATTTTTGGCATTTCTTAGTGGATAATCTTCTGGAAGTGGTGGTTCCATATCAAATACGTCTATACCTGCCCTTAGTTTATCAGCATTTAACAAGCTAGCTATATAGTCATTATCAACCACAGCCCCTCTAGCACAATTTATTAAAACTGCCCCTTCCTTCATAAGATCAAGCTCTTCTTTTCCTAAGAAGTTTTTGGTTTCTTTATTATTTGGTATATGAAGAGATACTATATCTGCTTCTTTAAGAAGGGTCTTAAGGTCGACATATTCTACCCCAAGAGCTTTTATATCTTCTTTTTCTGTTCTTGAGTAGGCTATAATTTTACAATCAAAAACCTTTAATAATTCTATAAGCTTCTTACCGATATTTCCAGTGCCTATAACCCCAAAAGTCTTGCCCTTTATTAGAGAACCTAGAAGGTAATTATTTTCTTTATTAAAAATGTTTTCCCTGTTTTGATTAAACTTCCTTAAAACACTGATGGTAAGTCCTATTACAAGTTCAGCTACCGAATCATCAGAGTATCCAGATGCGTTTAAGACTTTGATATTATTTTCCTTACATGCATCTAAATCAACATGGTCAACTCCTGTAAAGGCAACGTCAATAAGTTCTAGCTTGGTATTTTCTATAACCTTTTTAGAAATTGGCTTATTAGTTATTATAGCAATATCACTATCTTTAAGTCTTTCTATTTTTTCTTCCTCATCCTTGGCACTTTCCTTATAATAAGTAAATTCATGGCCAAGTTTTTCAAGTTTTTCCTTTTGTTCCTCTATATACGATTCTTTAACTTCTAATGGATCAATGAGGCTTATCTTCATTTATATGCTCCTTTACTTAAAACTTATTTTATACCATTATACTCTAAGTATCATATTTTATAAATTTAAACTAGACTTACAGTTGAAAATTTTAAGCTCTTATGATAAATTAATATAGAGATAGAAAGGAAGAACGATGGCAGTAGCTTTAGCTTTTAAAAATGGTTTATGTATGGAGGCTATAAATTATTATTGTGATATTTTTGACCTCGAGTATCCAGAAAAATTAATTAGATACAAGGACTTTGAAAAGTTTAACTACCCTCCAGAAATTAGGGATAGGATTTATAATTCCTACCTAGAGATATATGGAAATAGGGTTTATTTATATGATGTAACCAACGATGAAACCTACGTCAAGGGAAACAACTTAAGGATTGTAATCGAAACTGATTCAGATAATCTTTATAGGGCCTATATAAATTTTGAGAAAGATTCTACCGTAAAAAGTGAGCCGCAAAGAATAAACACTAAACTTTTTACAAGTTTTGTAGATAGGTATGGTATTAGCTGGCAATTTATAGCGGAAATCAAGGACTAAAAAAGCCATGATAGAACTAAGTTTAACTTAGTTTATCCTGGCTTTTTTTCTTTGCTCTTAAGGCCCTGAAAAAACTTTGTAGTTCCCTTAGAGATTCTTCTTCCATTAGACCATAAGATATATCAGGTACATTTAAGTGGGGGCTATCTTTATCTATAAAGGATGTAGAAAAACCTCCCCTCTTTGGGTCCTTACAGGCTATAACAAGCCTTTTTATCCTAGAATGCATAATAGCACCAGCACACATAAGGCATGGTTCTAAAGATACATACATGGTACATTCCTCTAACCTGAAGTCTCCAATATTTTTACCTGCTTCTTTTAGGGCATAGATTTCGGCATGGTTTAAGGCACTTTTACCCTTATAGGTAAAATTATGTCCCCTGCCAACTATTTCATCCCCACAAACAACAACGGCCCCTATCGGGACCTCGTCAATTGATTTTGCAAGTTTGGCTTCATTTATAGCTTCTGTCATAAAAAACTTATCAGCTTTTGTAAATAAATCTTGCATATTATTTCCTTTTGGTGTACCGAAGAGGATTCGAACCTCCGACACCTGCCTTAGGAGGGCAGTGCTCTATCCAGCTGAGCTACCGATACATATAAGGCAAAAATTTTGCCTTTATCTTGCTATCAATGTCTTTAATAAAAAGTTAGCAGAATCTTCGATAGTTCTTATAACTCTTGAGAAAAGACTAGCCTTATCAAGGGCCTTTTTTGAAAATAGACCTACAGTTTCTGTTTCATCCTTATAAGAAATCTCAACTTCACCTAGATCTTCATTCTCTTTTATAGGCGCTTTTACGTCTTCTTTTATATTATACTTTATTGTAGGATTTTCGCCTTCTTTTATTATCATTTTTATATCTTTTTTGGGATAAAAATCTATATATCCTTGTTTTACGCTAATATCTTTTATAGATTTTATTGGAACATTGGTATCTAGAACTGTTCTTTGAGAAAAGTATTTAGAAACATAATAAATCAAATCGCTCATTACCATATCTCTGGTATCTTTTTGATCTGCACCCATGACAACACCGATTGCTCTAAAATCATCCTTAGCGTCAAGTTCCTTCATATCTATAGTTGTAACTAAACAATATCCAGCCTCATCAGTTGTACCTGTCTTTAGACCATCTACTCCCTTTATCTCATCCATAAGTGGAATGGTTGACTTCTTATCAATATCACGAAGAGGATCTTTAACCTCTCTAATAGCAGCGTAGTCTAAAATTTCTGGATAAGTTTTTAATATATATTGACTTAATTTAAATAAGTCTCTGGCAGAAGAAGTATTTTGATATCCATCTTCTGTTTCTATACCACTAGCATTATAATATATTTGGCTTTCTAGGTCAAGCTCTTTTGCTTTTTCATTCATCTCTCTGGCAAAACCTGCCTCTGAGACTGAAATAGTATTGGCTAAAAGATAGGCACAATCATTGCCTGATACAGCTATAAGTCCTTTAAGAAGCTCATCAACTGTATAAGTCTCACCTTCTCTAACTCCTAGGGCCGAATATTCCCTGCTTGTTAAATTTTCTGCTTCTTTATCAGCCTTAACCTTAGTATCTAAGGAAATATCGCCAGCATCAAGGGCTTCTTTGGTTAATAAAAAAGTCATAAGCTTACTTAAAGAAGCCATAGCCCTTGGCTCGTCGGCATTTTTCTCATAGTAAACCTCTCCATTTTCTTCATTGGCTATAAAGTAGGTTTTAACATTATCATCTAGACCTACTATTTTATTTTGCCCTGCTGCAAGACTTATAGGCATAAAAAAGATAAAAGCTGCCATAACTAGACTTGCTAACTTATATTTATATTTCATAATCACTCCTAGTTTAGAAAGGATTCAAGCCTTTTATAATTATTTCTTAAAAGCCTTAGAGTCCTCACATCTACTTCTCTATCATAATCAAAACCCATAAAATCTGCTTCAAGCATGCCAATTTTTCTAAAAAGCATACAAGCCTTAAAAAGACTATTGTAAATACTAATTGGATTTATATCATGGAAGGTACTTTCAAAATCATCCTTGTATTCCTTGGCAAGGGTATGGGCAAATTCGCTTCCATCCTTACCTATGTCTCTACCACCCTTATATTTATTTACCACATGGATTTTAAGCATTTTTACAAGTTCATCTCTTAAATCTTCCATCCTTATGGCGGCAGCTAGAGCATTATTTTGACTTATATAAAGGGATACTTCTATAGCCGCGGCAAAAAAGTTTTTGACTGTCTGACTAAATTCATATTCCTTAACAGATTTAAAGGTAAATTCATTATTTGGTAAAAGTACCTTTGATCCTGGTTTATTATATAAAAACTCTACATCAGCTGGCAAAGTTTTTATAAATTCTTCTGCAAGGTCGCTACTTATTATTGACTCAGAAATCTTTATATTATCCATTTTATATAAGTCTATGGTTGTATAAGAAAACTTATTTTTATCAAGTTCAACTTTTTCTTTAACCCTATTTACAAAGATTACATCGTCAAAAAGTCCCTTAAATTCTTCTTCAAGTTTAGCTATGATAATCTCACTTGCCACTGTATATATACTATAAAATTCGTCATCATTTTTTCTTTTCACATAAAAAACAGACTCTATAGCAGGATTTGTCCTTGCATAATCTTTTATTTTTTGCGAAATATCATTTCTCATCCTTACTCCAACTTTCTATAAAGTTTTTTAGCATTTTTGCTGTCAAACCCCAAATTACAGGCTTGGTGTCATAGAAAAACATTTCATTATATCCGGTTTGAAACTTATAATCCTTACCATTTGGTATCTTATCAAAGGGAAAATCTTTTGGAAAATCCATCCTATAAGGTGCCCTATAAGATATGGGAGGATTATTTATAAAAAAGTCAAGGTCAACAGTAAAAATTGACTCTACTTCCCTATTATACTTTATTTCTTCTAAATTTTTATTAATTCTACCATAAAAACTTTTTATATGCCTATAAGAAGATGTAAGAATCATAGACGAATAACCAAGGTAAGTTATATCATCTCTTTCTAAAATTAATTCTTCCATAGTCTCTCTTATGGCAGCTTCTTTAAAGTCTTCTCCTTTTTCTACCCCACCTCCTGGAAAGGAAACCTCACCAGGTTGACTAACTATGTTACTTCTTACCTCAAAAAGTATGTGGTCTTTGCTGTCTACTTCTATTAGGGGAATAAAAACAGCATATGGCTTTAATCTATCTAAAAAATCATCATCTACTTGTAAATATTTCATAGACACTCCTAATAAAATCATATATAAATATGGTGATAAAGTCAAGTAATAAGAGTATAATAAAAGAGTATTTTAGAAATATAGAAAGGAATTATTATGTTTAAAGAATTTAAGGAATTTATTGCCCGTGGCAATGTATTAGATATGGCTGTTGGTCTTATCATGGGATCTGCTTTTACAGCTATAGTTAATAGCCTTGTTGATGATTTATTAATGCCAATTATCGCAGGTTTAACTGCAGGTGTTAACTACGAAGACCTCGTTGTAAGTATTGGTGGAGCTACTCTTAAGATTGGTAATCTTATAAATGCTATTATTTCATTTATTATCATAGCTTTTGTTTTATTTTTAATCGTTAAAGCTATAAATAACTTCCATAAAGAAGAAGCAGCAGAAGAGACAGAGAAAACTTGTCCTTATTGCAAGAGCAAGATAGATATCGACGCTACTAGATGTCCAGAATGTACATCTAAGCTTGAAAATTACTCAAACTCATTAGAATAAATTTAAGGGGCTTTTGCAAATATTTAAATTTTGCAAAAGCCCTTTTTTATTTATATTTATTTGTTTTTCTTAGCTTTAATCTTTATTTATTGGATCCTTCTAGTTTTGCAAGAGCTTTTTCAGCTTGCTTTACTAGAGCTTGTGAGTCTTTTACAAGATCTTGAAGTTTTTGGGTTAATTCTTCGCCTAAGTCTGGAACTGTATCTAATAATAGTTGAGCAGCCTTAGTCATAATTTTATTGTCATATATAGCTTTCTTAAGATTTTCTTTTACACTAAGTTCCTTTTTAGGAGTTTCTTTTTTAGGTTTTTGTTCTAACGCTTTTCCATATAAGATTTTTTCTAGGCCTGCAGTAAAAAATTCGTGACTCTTTGCTACTATCTGTTCTGAAGTATACTTACCACTTGCCTCCATTTCATCCAATGTCGGACCAAAATCACTAATTACCTTTTTTATTTTTACGTGATTTTGTGATATTGTCATAATACTATCGCCTCTAGCAAAAATTTGATCTATATAATCCAACTCTTTTTTATTAAATATATTTTTATTAATGCTTTTAAATAGCATTTGTTTATTATCTTTTCTATAAGATTCTAGATTTAAAACTTCAACAGAATCTACGCTAATACCTTCTCCCTTCTCAGGAATAAAATTTACCCCTAAATATAGGTTTTTAAATACTAGACTAATATTTCTTATTTCTTCTCCTGGGAAAGAGACTACCATTTTTCCATTTTTGTCTTCTAGGCTATTACACCAAATTCTATACTTCTACTTACTAGGCCATCATTAGACCAAAAAACTCCCAAAAATTCATCAACTGGACCAAGATTTTTGGAACTTAGACCAGTAAATTCTAGAGTATTAATTTTGCTATCATAGTCGTAGGTGAAATTAGTTAGTTTTATATTATTTGTGTTTACATCTGCATAAGCTATATTTTCAATACCCAAGTTAGACTTAAGCCTATTTGCTGGAGCAGCCGCTAAACTTGAAAATATCACAGTTCCGATAAGTGCACTTGCTAATACCTTGTTTGTTTTTTCATAAAAAACTCCTCTGTTATTTTTATTTGCAAATACTTTACTTGATTATTATATTATTACAAGTCTCAATTTTGATAAATCTTCCTTATTTATATAAAGATTATCTTTCATATACATCACAAATATTTACTAAGTGGCCTCAGTGCTTTTTCTATTAACTTCACATAAAAACCCCCAAAATCTATATTTTAGATTTTAGGGGCTAAGTTTTGTTATTTTTTATCTATTCTTTACTTTTACATAATCACAGGCAGAACATTTTATTACGTCTGTCTTCCTATTTTTCTTATGGATTAATAGATTTCCACATTCTGGGCACTTTTCACCTGTTGGTTTATCCCATAGGGCATAGTCACATTTTGGATAGTTGCTACATCCGTAAAATCTCTTACCTCTTTTTGATACTCTTTCTATAATCTCTCCGTCCTTGCACTTAGGACACTTAACTCCAGTTGTTTTTATAATTGACTTGGTAAAGTCACAATCTGGAAAACCGGTACATCCTATAAATTTACCATTCCTGCCGTGCTTTATTGCAAGAGGTTTTCCGCATTTAGGACATTTTTCATCTAAGATTTTATCCTTGACCTTATAGTCAGTTGTATCTTTTTTTACTGCATCCATGTCCTTTCTAAAGTCCTTATAAAAGTCTTTTAGGACATCTTTCCAAAATACTTCATCTTCTGCTATCCTATCGAGAGCATTTTCCATTTCAGCTGTAAACTCTACGTTTATCACATCGTCAAAGTTTTCTTGCAAAAATTCATTTACTGTTTTTCCAAGTTCTGTTGGATAGATACTTCTTCCGTCAAGTTCTACGTAGTTTCTTGACATAATCTGATTTATGGTAGCAGAATAGGTTGATGGTCTACCTATACCAAATTCTTCCAAGGTTTTTACTAGGGATGCTTCTGTATATCTCGCTGGAGGATTGGTAAAGTGCTGATCTTTAGTTATTTTTTCTGCACTTATTACGTCGCCTTCCTTAAGGTCTGGTAGAATATTTTCACTATCTAGATTTCCATATAATTTATTAAAACCATCAAAAAGTGTAATCTTACCATTTGACCTAAAGATAAGGCCATTATTATCAAAATTAATTTGGGTAGATAAATATTCATAATCAGCCATTTGACTTGCTACCACCCTTGACCAAATTAATTTATAGAGCTTATATTGTTGGTCTGTTAGGTAGGTTTTAAGAGAAATTGGATCTCTAAAGATAGAGGTTGGTCTTATGGCCTCATGGGCATCTTGGCTGCCTTTTTTCTTACCTGAATAGGTATTACCGCGACCAGCATACTTGTCTCCATATTTATCCTTGATATATCTTAGAGATTCGCCTACGATTTCATTTGAAATCCTTGTAGCATCTGTTCTCATGTAGGAAATTAGACCTACTGTCCCTTCCTTACCAATATCAATTCCTTCGTAAAGTTGTTGGGCAAGTTGCATGGTAAACTTGGTAGAAAACCCAAGCCTATTTGATGCATCTTGTTGGAGGGTTGAGGTTGTGTATGGAGCATAAGGACGTCTCTTTCTTTTTGTCTTAGAAATTGATACTAGGTTAAACTTATCCTTATCAATTTTGTCTAAGACCTTGTTGGCCCCAGTTTCATTTGAAATCTTCATTTTTTTGGATTTTGAACCGTAAAACTCAGATTCAAATGAGATATTATCATACTTGTGCTTGGCAGTTATACTCCAATATTCATCTGGAACAAATTTATCAATTTCAGTCTGCCTGTCTACTATTAATTTTAGGGCAACTGATTGGACACGGCCTGCAGAAAGACCTGATTTTACTCTCTTCCACAAGATTGGACTTATCTCATAACCTACTATCCTATCCATGACCCTCCTTGCTTGTTGGGCATCTACAAGATTTTTATCAATTTTCCTAGGATTTTTCATAGCAGCTAGGACATTGTTTTTGGTTATTTCGTGAAATTCTACCCTGTTATTTTCCTTTGGATCAAGGTCTAAAAGATATTCTAAGTGCCAAGATATGGCCTCACCTTCCCTATCCGGGTCTGTTGCTAGATATACCTTGTCAGCCTTGTCAGCTTCTTTTTTTAGCTCATTAATAGTTTTAGCCCTACCCCTTACCTTGATATATTCAGGTTCAAAGTTGTTTTTTATGTCAACTCCAAACTTGCTTTTTGGCAGGTCCCTAAGGTGGCCTACAGTTGCCTTTACCTTATAGTTTCTGCCGAGCATTTTTGAAATTGACCTGGCCTTGGTAGGTGACTCAACTATTACTAGATTTTTAGCCAAAGTCTCACTCCTTTATTGTAAATTCATTATTTCCTATATTTTCAATTACATCTTTTAATTCTAAACTTGTTAAAAGAAAATTTATCACATCTATTTCAAAATCCAAATTAAGGGCCAAATCATCAGCACTTGTATTTGGATTAGTCTCAATATATCTTACTACACTAACTTCATCTTTATCAAGTGTAGAGTAGTCAATTATCTTTTTATCAGTTTTTTTGTCCAAAAGATAGTCAAGCTCTTCTAAGATGTCATCTGCACACATGATAAGCTTGGATCCATCTTGGATAAGCTTGTTGGTTCCCTTAGAATAAATAGAATTAATATTTCCAGGAATGGCAAAAACTTCCTTGCCCTGTTCAAGGGCGCACCTGGTTGTAATCATAGTTCCTGACTTTTCCTTGGCTTCTATAACTACTGTTGCAAGAGAAATCCCTGATATTATCCTATTTCTCCTAGGGAAATTATATGCTCTGGGAGGTGTTCCTAGGGGAAATTCCGATAAAATCAAACCTTCTTCTTCGATTCTTTCATACAAAAATTTATTAGCCTTGGGATAAACCTCATCAATTCCACAGCCAATAACTCCGATAGTTCTACCACCCACGTCTAAGGTCGCCTTATGACACATGGCATCAATCCCATAAGCTAGGCCAGAAACTGTTGTAAGACCTGCCATAGAAATTGAGCTTGCTAAATTTTTGCAAGCCCACTTGCCATAGTCTGTGCACTTCCTTGCTCCAACAAAGGCGATAGACTGGCTATCGGAAAGCTTATCTAAACTACCCTTATAATATAAAACAGCTGGCCTATCGTCTATGTATTTTAAATTTTCTGGGTAAGTTTCGTCAAGAATTGTCACAAAGTCTATCCCAAGCCTTGAGACTTTTTCCCTATAGACCTTAAAGTCTTCTAGGTTTTTACTATTAAAAATCTTCTCAAAGATAGAATCTTTTAGGAAGGTATAGTCTAGCCTAGTCTTTTTAAAAAAATCATCCAAAGACGTTTGCTCAAATATCTCAAGGATAGTCCTATTATTTATATTTATATAATTTAAATAAAGTAATATATCTCTCTTATTCATATCAAAAAGCATTTTCTATATAATTTATTTCTCTCGTATCTAAGTAAACTTCAGAAATATCAAAACTTATTAAAAAATCAGTCAACTTACGCTCCATAAGAAAAGCTTGGCTGGCTTTTTTTATTCTCCCTTGTTTATAAAAATCAACCGCTTCAGCTGCATAGGCAAACTTATCTGACTTACGAGTTTTCACTTCTATAAAGGATATCACTTCATCTTTTATAGCTATTATATCTATCTCTCCAAAAGATTTTAGGTAATTTCTAGATAAAATCCTATAGCCATTTTTCTCTAGGTAGGCTACTGTTAAGTCTTCCCCAAAGTCTCCTATTTCTCTTTTTCTTGTCATATAAATGATAGTTGCCTTTCGTGAAATTTTCTTAAGAAACTTTGCCTATGGATTGGAGTTTCTCCATATTTTTCAAGACCCGCGTAGTGGGCCTTGGTTCCATAGCCAAAATTTGTATCAAAACTATAGCCTGGATAGATTTTAGAAAAATTTATCATAATGTCATCCCTTCTAACCTTGGCTAAAATCGAAGCACAAGAGATTGCGTATTCGTTTAGGTCACCCTTAACTATATTTAGTTGAGGGATATCAGTATCAATCCTTTCTGCATCAATTAGGACAATATCTGGGCGAATCTCAAGGTGATTTAAGGCATTTTTCATAGCACCTAGGGTCGCTTGCCTGATATTTATCTCGTCAATTTTTTTAGAATTGGCAAACCCGTAAGAAACTGAGATAGCATCAGCAAGGATTTTTTCCTTAAGGTCCAGCATTTTTTTGCGGCTTAGTTTTTTAGAATCTGTTACTCCCTCAATATGGGAATCCTTTTTCATAATTATCGCACAAGTAACAACAGGACCTGCCAAAGGGCCCCTGCCTACCTCATCTATACCAGCTATACGGTCATATTTTTTATAAATTTCTTTTTTTATCTCGTCGTTATATTCTGAATATTTCATACAGTTTCTAAAGTTATTCTTCCAAGCTTTCCTGTCCTAAAATCATTTAGGATAATAGTTGCAGTCCTTGTATAATCAAAATCTCCGCCGGCTATTATAGCTCCACGCCTTTTAGCGATAGCTTCATAAATATCAATGGCTTCCATAGATGGGTCTACGCCGTATCTTTCATTGAGATTATCTGGATATGATTTTGCAATTTCCTTTAGAAAATAAAGGGTTAAATCTTCTATATTTACAATTTCATCCTTGATAGCATTTGTATAGGAAAGATGAAGGCCAATCCTGTCGTCAAATTTTGGCCAAAGCACACCTGGTGTATCTAAGAGTTGCAAATTAGAATTTGTCTTTATCCACTGTTTGGTTTGGGTAACACCTGGACGGTTACCAACTCTCGCACCCTTTCTCTGGGCTACGTTATTTATAAAAGTAGACTTACCAGAATTTGGTACACCAACTATCATCATCCTTATAAGAGGATTGTCAATGTCTTTTTCTGCGTGTTTTTTAAACTTATCTGTCAAAACTTCCTTAGCCATATCATAGATTTTGCCTACATTTATTCTCTCTTTAGAATTCATAGGAATGGCTAAGATTCCCTCATTTTTAAACTTGTTTATCCATCTTTGGTTTTCCTTAAGATCTGCCAAATCAGATTTATTCATAATAATCATCCTTGGCTTATCTTTTATAATATCATCAAGCATAGGATTTCTCGAAGATTCTGGAATCCTCGCATCTATAATTTCTAAAACTATGTCAACCAGCTTTAGGTTTTTCTCAATTTCCTCCTTGGTCTTTTTCATATGACCAGGATACCAATTTATATTAAGTGCCATAATTAACCTCTTTTCTATAATATTATATCAAACTTAAGATAAATAAAAAAATATATATTAAAACACCACAGGTATATGGCATTATTGTACCATTTCCCTGTGGTTATTTTTTATTATTTAAACCTGCCTACTTCTTCAGTTTTCATATCTTTAATTTCTATTATTTTTCCGTAATACTTGCTATAGTCAATATCTCGCCTGTGAGAAATTGAGACTATAGTCTTATCAAGATTTGCAAGAATCTCTTCAATATCCCTTGCCATCTTAAGATCAAGGGCAGAAGTTGCCTCATCTATTAAGATAATTGGGTTATCCTTATACAGGGCCCTAGCTATTTCAATTCTTTGCATCTCGCCACCAGATAAGTTAGATCCTGCATCCTTAATTACGGTGTTATAACCATCTTCAAGATTTTCTATCAAAGAAGAAAGACCAGACCTATTTATAGCATCATTAATCTTTTTATAATCAATTTCACTGCCATCTTCAAAAAGAACAATATTTGCCAAAATAGAATCCCTAAAGATCATTGGTTTTTGAGCCACAATTGAAATTTTTTCGTAAATTTCCTCGCGGCTAATGTTTTTAATATTTTTACCTGTAATAAAAATATTTCCATCACTTGGCCTAAGTTCCTTGGTTATCAATTTAAAAATGGTAGACTTGCCTGT
>NZ_CALGYW010000004.1 GCF_937934665.1 uncultured Anaerococcus sp. | reverse complement strand
AATCAAAAAGTGCAGATCCAAGTCCGGCCGATATTCCACCGTAAACAGGTCCAAGCAAGATGCCGCCTAAAAGACAAAAGGCATTTCCTAAATGAAACATAGTTTGGCCTAGTGGTGTTGCTATAGGAATCTTAAAAAACCTAGTAAATATGTAGACTAGGGCTGTAAAAAGTGCCATGTAAACTAGTTTTTGTGTAGTTAATTTTTTCATTATAACTCCTTTTTATTTTCTATAATTTTGTCTTAATTAATATACCTTAAATAAGTAAAGTGTGAAATTTTTATCCAAATTTATAAATTTACTTCTAAAATCCAAGTTAAAACAAAAACCACTTTCTTTTCCCATAATTTTTAATTTACCCTTATTTTTGAAATCAAAAAGAAGCTAGAATCCTAGCTTCCCTTGAGAGTATATGAAAAAATTATTTGTTTTAGGCCCTAGCCTTTGCTACTTTGCTTTCCCTGTCGATTGCCTTTAGCCTATTTTCCTTGATTTCCTTCTTTCTATTATATTCGTGAACAATAAGTGATATTGTAACTATGGCGTAGGATATAAAGGTTCTTAGGAATTCTCCGACCATGGCATCACCTGTGACTTCCTTGCCTGCAAGAGGCATGATTATAAACATCAAGTGGAAAAGTGCTGTACCAACTATGGCGTTTACAATAGAAGCCTTAAGGATTGACGCACCTCCTACTAGAAGGGCTGCAGCAGCGTATAAGGCCGCCTGGTCAAGCCCTGCGTAGGTCGCAAGGGTGCCGATGTTTTGTAGATAGATAAGCTGGCCAAAGGCCGCAAGTACTGTAGAGTAAACAATTGATTTTACCCTAATTTTATCAGAATTTAGGCCTGAGTTGTTGGCTACATCTTGGTCAAGACCAACCGCTCTCATGTTTTGGCCAAGCTTGGTCTTTTTAAAATATATGATAAAAACACACAAGAGGGCAATGATAAAAATTGTCAAAACTGGTATATCAAACTTGATTTGGTCATTTCCAAGTGGGATTTGAATCCTATATTTTAGGGCATTATCTAGGGCACCTGCAGTTGTAAGTGTAATTGAGTTTTTAATTCCAACTCCAGATGAAAGAAGCATTGACTTATCTCTAATTGGGATAAGAGGTCCTGTTAAAAACATGATTACAAGCATATAAACGCCTAGCATAAAAAACGAAAGCATCATTGATGTAATCATTTCACGCCCCTTGGCCCTGTTTAGGACATTTCCTGAAAAGATTCCAAGGACTATTGCTATTGGAAGGGCAATCACAGCTGCCACAAGAATACCAAGTAGGCCTGTAAAGCCTAAATCTTGGGAGAATATCAGGCCTACCTGGGCAGCCATGGCCCCTAGAGGGATACCAAAGTTTATACCCATACCAGCAATGATTGGGATAATTAAGCTTAGAACTAGGAAGGTATTACGGACAAGCCTGTTTGCAAGCTCGCTTGTGATAAATCCTATCTGGGCACCGCTTAGGATGTAGCCAATCAAGGAAATTACCATAAACATTATTGGTACAAGGTGTCTAGTTGAAAATTTATTTTTAATCATTGTCGATCCTCCTTGTGAGGGCATAAACTATCATTCCATTTGTAATAATCAGCCTCATAACTTCGGATACGTCTATTGCTAAAAGTCCATTTATAACTGTAGGTGTGAGAGTAATTACACCTTGAAATAAGAGGGTGCCGATTATAACATGGCTAATTTTTGCCTTATTTAGGGTTGCCCCACCTATTAGAATTGACGCTACAGTCTGAAAAGTAAAGGACTTTGGCGCCTGGTAGAGCTGGATAAAGCCGTAGGATTGTTGGTAGACTACTATGCCTACTGCGGCAATTGCTGTTGAAAGGATAATGGCCTTTAGCCTTACCTTTTTGATATCAATACCGCTTGCCTTTGCGTATTCATAGTTAGAACCTACTACAGACATTGCTGTGCCTGTCTTTGTCCTAAATAGTCCCCAAACAAGGAGGGCCATGAGGGCGAAAAATAGGAGCATACCGATCGGAAGCCTCACTCCAAAAAGGTCAAAGGCCAAGAAGTCTGAAAGTAAGCCCACAGATTTGACTCCCCCTGAAGCATTTTTAACATTTTTCATCCAATAATCTCCAACTGGGATTTGCTGACGAAGGCCAGTTCCACCATAAGATAGGACAGAAACTGGGTTTTTAAACGGCAAAAATACATAGGCTATACACATAAAGGCTGTGAAAGAAAAGCCAACATAGGTTGAAATAAGCATCTCATCGCCAATAATTTTGTTAAGTAAAAGTCCATATATAAGACCAAAAACTACACCGATTAATGCACCGATTGCCATGGCTAAAAAGATTCCGGCAAAGCCTCCAATATTAAATTCTAGGGAAATGACTGCCCCTAAAATTCCCGCTACTATTCCAATTGGTATACCGAAGTTAAGGCCACAGCCTGCTTCGATCATTGGTATAAGGGATAAAACTAGGATTGCAAACATACCAAACCTTGCAATTACGTTTTTTAAAGAGCTTTTTATGCTGATTCCTGCGGCAGGAGCTGCTATAAATAAGCTTAGCAAAAATAGGCCTATTATGAATCTAGCTATACCTACTTTTGAAATAAATTCTTTGATTTTATTCATTTACTAGCTCCTCTCCACTCATCAAGAGACCAAAATCTTCAGCACTGGCACTAGGATCTAGGACGCCAACGATTTTGCCTTCGCAGACAACACCAATCCTATCGCAAACTGACTGAAGCTCCTCAAGTTCTGAGGAAATCATAACTATTGTCGTATTATTTTCTCTGTTGGCTTCTTTTAGGGAGTCGAGGACAAGCCTTTTTGCTCCAATGTCAATACCCCTAGTCGGCTCAGATACAAATAACAAGTCAGGTTCCATGGTAAAGGCCTTGGCCAGGCAAACTTTTTGCTGGTTACCTCCAGATAGCCTTCCCACAAGTTCATCAGGCCCCTGGGTTTTAATTGCAAGACTTTCTATATATTTATTGGCATTTTCTACAATTGCTTCATCGTCCCTAAATTTGAAAGTAAAAATCTTCTTTATAAAATTATCAAAAACTTCCATGGCATTAAAGGCAATATTTAGGGCAATATCTTCCCCTAGAAGAAGGCCAACTCCACGCCTATCCTCGGATACAAAGGCGATTTTTTTCTTTAAAATCGAGCTGGTATCAGAAAGCTTAAGCTCTTCTCCATTAAAAATGGCCCTGCCCTTTACTGGATATGTTCCCAAAATTCCATTTGCAATTCCGAGTTTGCCCTGGCCGGCAAGACCAGCTAGACCAAAGATTTCCCCACGTCTTACCTTGAAATTCGCATCGTAGACCATTTCTCCTGGCATTTCTACATAGAGATTTTGGGCCTCAAAAATTATATCATTCTCGTCAATTTTTCTCTTATCATCATCGACATAAGCTTCTCTATTTGATTTTCCCATCATCCAGCCTGCGATTTGCTTGATATTAAGGCCAGCAGCTGGCCTATTTTCAACTATTTCCCCATCCCTAAGGACAATCACCTTGTCACAAAGATCTAGGATTTCTCTTAGCCTGTGGGATATGAAAATAATTGCTATTCCCTTAGCCGCAAGTTTTTTGAGTGAAGAAATTAAAATATCTGCTTCACTTTCAGTCAAAACGGCTGTTGGCTCGTCCATTATTAAAAGTTTGATATTTTCTCTTTTTATTTCTCTTGCGATTTCTATAAATTGTTTGTGGCCAACAGGTAGTTCGCTTACATATTCACTTGGGTTTAGGTCTACCCCCAATTTATCAAGAGTTTCTTCTGTATCTTCGATATTGACCTTAGTATCTATTAATTCATAGGATTTACCAAAGACAGCTGACATGGGAGTTTTTTTGGTGCTTTCCATATTCAAAGTCACATTTTCAGCCACAGTAAAACCTGGTATAAGAGAAAATTCCTGGTGAACCATGCCTATACCTGCCTTTAGGGCGTCAGTTGGTTTTTTAAAGTAGATTTTTTCCCCATCAAGGATTATCTCTCCCTCATAGCCTCCAGCATCTTTTATAAATTCCATACCAAAGATAATATTCATGAGGGTTGATTTGCCTGCTCCGTTTTCTCCAACAAGGCCCACAACTTCTCCCTCATCAATAGTAAAATTTACATTTTTTAATACATTATTTTGACCAAAGCTTTTGCTTAGGCCTCTTATCTCCATTAACATGTCTAACTCACTTATCTTTTACTTAGCAAAGCCTAAGATGTGGCAAATATTCCACCCCTTAGGCCAAAAATCTAATCGAATTTTCCTTCGGATTCTTTTTGCTTTTCAACAATATCTTCAACGTTTACATTGATCTTTCTGTATTTTTCGTCAACTTTTTCTTCTGTCATGCCTAGGTAGCCTTTACCAAATACGTAAGTATCTTGGGCAACTAGGGCGTAATTAGGAAGTTCCTCTCCGTTTTCCATGTTGATCATGTTTGATACAGCCCAGCTTGCACCATCAGTTTTAGCTTCGAAAGCCTTTTTGATGTCATCTAGGTTTGTAATATCAGCATTGCCGTTTAATACGTCTATAACTAGGTCAACTGCTGCTACTGTACTGGTATATCCTAGCGAATATGCCCATGTACCCATTCTGCCTTCGCCACCTTTTTCTACAACCACTTCCTCAACTCTCTTAAGGATTGCTGGCCAGTCGCCTGCTATATCATCAAGACCTATAGAGAACGCTGATGGGTAACCCATGATTGGACTTGGAAGGTCTGGTTCAACAAAGATTGCTCCGCCTGCTGCAACTCCTCTTAGGAGTGGTTCTGTAAGGGCGTCGTTGGTTGTGAAAAATGCTGTATCTTTGCCATATTTTTCAATCCATGGTCCTATATTTTCAGCTAGGTATTGTTGGGCACCTGGTACACCGATATCTGTTGTTGGGTCTGGTGCATTTAGGGAAATAAATTCCAAACCTAAGTCTTTACAAGCTTCTTCCATGATAGCACGTCTAATGGCAAGAGTTTCTATTGCCATGTGCCTTGGGAAGGTGATGTGGGCAAATTTACTAGCGCCCATTTTCTTAGCTGCTAGAACCATTCTGTAGCCTCTTGAAATATTATCAGCATCCACAACTAGGTCTGAAACCTTTGAAGTCATTAGGATATCTTCTTGAGGTGTAAGGTTAACCAAGAGGATATCTGGTCTAGATTTTCTTATTTCTGTAAAGGCTGCAGTTGTACCTGGAACTGATTGGTTAACAATAATTGCCTTCATAAGAGGATCGTCAGCCATTGCCTTAATCTTAGAAATAGTTGTCTCCATCTCTGCCTCAAATTGGTCAGGGTATGTATCGTGAGCTATAACTCCACCTTCTGAAGCCTTGCCATATTTTTCTATAGCAGCTTCTGCTCCACGGAACTCATCCTCACCTTGAGAGACGGTTCCAGTTATTAGACCTATATGGTAGTCTTCGCCTTCTTTAAGCTGTTCGAACTCTGCCTTATTATTTACGGCAACTTCGCTAGCTTCTTTATCTTC
>NZ_CALGYW010000003.1 GCF_937934665.1 uncultured Anaerococcus sp. | reverse complement strand
GGATTTAAATAGAATTTGATTTGATTTTTGGATGCTTATTGTAATATTATTGCTGAAAAATAGATATTTTCATTATAAGATGGAATTTAAGGGTATCTATATAAAAAGATGTTGATATATTTTAGCAAAATAAGGAGAGATTTATGTACGAACTAAATAAAATATCAATTTCATCAGGCGAAAGCATTGCTTACAGAGAGGCTGGAAGTGGGAAGGCTAATATTTTACTAATCCATGGCAACCAATGTTCCTCCACAATCTATGATGATTTTATGAAGAGATATGAGGATAGAGCCAAGTTATATGCCATAGACTTAGCTGGTTTTGGGGAATCTTCTTACAATAATAGGCACCTAAAAATCGAAGATTGGGCAAAAGATGTAGATGAATTTATGGAATTTCTAGGCATTGAAAGCGCCATTGTTGTAGGCCACTCAGCTGGCGGCGGTGTTGGCTTAAAACTTGCCACAGACTTTAGCCAAAGAGTTGACCAGCTAGTACTTATTGCATCTGTAGGTGTCAAAGGGTTTTATCTTCCAAAACTAGATGAGAATTTCATGCCCCTAGCAAATGAATTTGCCAGGACCTACGAAGAAGTAGCAAGCCATCCTTCAATGCTTTTTGTAGAAAAACTTATAAATGACAAAGCAAGGGAAGCTACACGAAACATGCGGGACCAAAGTCTTTATAATCTCAAGTCACCAAATCCAGAGGCTTACGAAATTTATATTGATGAATTTTTCAAGGAAAGGTGCTTTACAGATATCAGCGTAGCTCTTTGTGAGTTTAATATTACCGATGAAATAACCTACAAAAAAGGCGACGGATCTATTGCAAAAATCACTGCTCCTGTAATTTGGATTCACGGCGAAAAAGACTTGGTAGTACCTTTTGCCATCGGCGAAAATTCTGTAAAATATTTCCCAAATGAAGCAGACTTTATCCCAATAAAAGAGGCAGGCCATATGGTCTACAATGATTGTCCTGACGAATTTTATACCCATATTGATAAAATAGTGGATAAGTATTTAGAAGAAGAAAAAGATGCTCGATAAGCATTTAAGATACTTTATTAAGCTTTGTGAGTTTAAAAACTTTACTAGGACGGCTGAAAATTTATTTGTAAGCCAATCTACAGTAAGCAAGGCTGTAACAAGCCTTGAAAAAGAGTTAAATGCCAAGCTCGTCCTTGTAGATAAGGAAGGCTTTAGGCTTACAAAAGAAGGCCAATTACTCTATGATTTTGCCAAAGATGTAACAGGCTATTATGACAACAAAGAGGAAGAATTACTAGGGAATATTAATAATTTAGGAAAAAAACTTTCTCTAGGCCTTCCACCAACAGCTGGTTCTATATATTTTTTTGAGAAGATATCTAAATTTAAGGGCGAATGTCCTGACATAGATTTTGAAATTAAAAGTGAAACCTCAAAGTATTTGCCAGAGATGGTCCTTGGTCAAAAACTAGACCTAGCGGTTGTAATTGAGCCCTTTGATGATAAAAGATTTGTAAAAAATACTGTCTACAAGTCAGAGGCAGTCCTTGTTGTAAGTAAGGATAATGAATTATCTGACAGAGATGAGGTGGACTTTGCCATTCTTAAGGATGAGAAATTTCTGCAAATTTCTGAAGATTACCAGTATTACTGGGTTTTTAAGGATTATTGTAACAAAGCTGGCTTTGAGCCTAAAGTTGTCTTTAAAAATTATGATTGGGATATGATTTTGGAAATGGTTGTGGCAGATATTGGTATAACTATTTTGCCAAAACCTTTGGTTAGTAAGTATTTTTCAAACAGAGTAAAATCGATAA
>NZ_CALGYW010000002.1 GCF_937934665.1 uncultured Anaerococcus sp. | reverse complement strand
GGATTTAAATAGAATTTGATTTGATTTTTGGATGCTTATTGTAATATTATTGCTGGAAAATAGATATTTTCATTATAAGATGGAATTTAAGGGTATCAATATAAAAAGATGTTGATATATTTTAGCAAAACAAGGAGAGATTTATGTACGAACTAAAGAAAATATCAATTCCATCAGGCGAAACTATTGCTTATAGAGTGGCTGGAAGCGGAAAGGTTAATATTTTACTAATCCATGGCAACCAATGTTCTTCTACAATCTATGATGATTTTATGAAAAGATACGAAGATAGGGCAAGAGTTTTTGCCATAGACTTAGCTGGTTTTGGGGAATCTTCTTACAATAATAGGCACCTAAAAATCGAAGATTGGGCAAAAGATGTAGATGAATTTATGGAATTTCTAGGCATTGAAAGCGCCATTGTTGTAGGCCACTCAGCTGGCGGCGGTGTTGGCTTAAAACTTGCCACAGACTTTAGCCAAAGAGTTGACCAGCTAGTACTTATTGCATCTGTAGGTGTCAAAGGGTTTTATCTTCCAAAACTAGATGAGAATTTCATGCCCCTAGCAAATGAATTTGCCAGGACCTATGAAGAAGTAGCAGGACATCCTTCAATGATTTTTGTAGAAAATCTAATAAAAGCTAAATCTAGGGAAGAAACTCGAAATATGTGGAATCAAAGCCTTTATAATCTCAAATCACCAGACCCAGAGGCTTATGAAATCTATATTGATGAATTTTTTAAGGAAAGGTGTTTTACAGATATCAGCGTGGCCCTATGCCAATTTAATATTACCGATGAAGTGACCTACAAAAAAGGAGATGGGTCTATATCAAAAATTTCCGCACCTGTAACTTGGATTCACGGCGAAAAAGACTTAGTAGTGCCATTCGCCATCGGTGAGAATTCTGTAAAATATTTCCCAAATGAGGCGGACTTCATCCCAATAAAGGAGGCAGGCCATATGGTCTACAATGATTGTCCTGACGAATTTTATGCCCATATTGATAAAATAGTGGATAAGTACTTAGAAGAAGAAAAAGATGCTCGATAAGCATTTAAGATACTTTATTAAACTTTGTGAGTTTAAAAACTTTACTAGGACGGCTGAAAATTTATTTGTAAGCCAATCTACAGTAAGCAAGGCTGTAACAAGCCTTGAAAAAGAGTTAAATGCCAAGCTCGTCCTTGTAGATAAGGAAGGCTTTAGGCTTACAAAAGAAGGCCAATTACTCTATGATTTTGCCAAAGATGTAACAGGCTATTATGACAATAAAGAGGAAGAATTACTAGGGAATATTAATAATTTGGGCAAAAAACTTTCTCTAGGCCTTCCACCAACAGCTGGATCGATATATTTTTTTGAGAAGATATCTGAATTTAAGGACGAATGTCCTGACATAGATTTTGAAATTAAAAACGAAACTTCAAAGTATTTGCCAGAGATGGTCCTTGATCAAAAGCTAGACCTAGCGGTTGTAATTGAGCCCTTTGATGATAATAGATTTGTAAAAAATACTGTCTACAAGTCTGAGGCAGTCCTTGTAGTAAGCAAGGATCACAGTTTATCCGACAAGGATGAAGTTGATTTTTCCTTACTAAAAGATGAAAAATTCTTACAAGTTTCAGAAAATTATCAGTATTACTGGGTTTTTAAGGATTATTGCAAGAAAGCAGGTTTTGAGCCTAAGGTTGTCTTTAAAAACTATGATTGGGATATGATTTTGGAAATGGTTGTGGCAAATATTGGTATAACAATTTTGCCAAAACCTTTGGTTAGTAAGTATTTTTCAAACAGAGTAAAATCGATAA
>NZ_CALGYW010000001.1 GCF_937934665.1 uncultured Anaerococcus sp. | reverse complement strand
CTCTTTTTTAGTTAATTCTATTAGTTGTTTCCCCATCAAAGAAGTGGAGGGCTTCTGGATCTAGGCTGAAGGTGTGACTTTCACCTATCCTATATTCATAGTGGCCTGGCTGGCTTACTACAAGTTCTGTACCATCATCCATTCTTGAATAGATTATTTGTTCCTTACCTAGCATTTCTATTACGTCGATTGTTGATGTAACAGCATTATAGCCTTTATCTCCTGGTATAAATCTTTCTGATCTGATACCTAGAGATACTTCCTTGCCTTCATAATTTTTAAGAGTTTCCTTATCCTTATCATTTGGTCTAACCTTCATTAGGCCAGATTTGTTGACAAAAAGACCATTTTCTATCTTACCTTCTACAATATTCATTGTAGGAGAACCGATAAATCCTGCTACGAAGAGGTTTTCTGGTCTTTGATAGAATTCGTTTGGCGCACCTACTTGTTGGATTTTACCTTCATCAAGTAGGATGATTTTTGTTGCCATGGTCATAGCTTCTGTTTGGTCGTGGGTTACATAGCAGCTGGTTGTTTCTAGCTGGTTGTGAATCCTTACGATTTCAACTCTCATGTGCTCACGAAGCTTGGCATCAAGGTTTGAAAGTGGCTCATCCATTAAAAATACCGCTGGTTTTCTAACTATAGCACGACCTAGGGCAACCCTTTGTCTTTGACCACCTGATATGTCTGATGGTCTAGAATAGAGGTAGTCTCTTAGTTGCAAGATATCTGCCGCTTCCTGAACTCTTTGGTCTATCACTTCTTTTCTCTCGTTTTTCATCTTTAGAGAAAAGGCCATATTATCATAAACTGTCATATGTGGGTATAGGGCGTAGGATTGGAATACCATCGCAATATCCCTATCCTTTGGCTCTACTGTATTCATTATTTTATCGTCAAAATATAGGGTACCTTCTGTAATTGAGTTAAGGCCCGCTATCATTCTGACTAGGGTAGATTTACCACAACCTGATGGTCCTAAGATTGCACAAAAATCCTTATCTTTGATATCTAGATCTATGTGTCTGATGGTAAATTTATCCCTACCTTCGTATTTTTTTCCTAAATTATCTAATTTAACTCTCATTATTTTATCCTTTCACTGCACCTGATGACAATCCTCCAACTAGCTCATCTTGTAGGAACAAGAATAAAAGCATTACAGGGATAGCTGATAAGAAGCCGCCTGCTGCAAAGGCCGGTTGGTTCATATTTCTTACGTCTGATATTAGAGTAAATAGGCCTGTTGCCAAGGTGTAATCTGCTGGATTAGTTAAGAGAATCTTTGGCATCATGTAATCAAGAAATGGTCCTATAAAGCATTGTAAGGCAATTATAGCTAGCATTGGTCTTGCAAGTGGCATAATTATTAGCCTATAAACTTGGAAGTTTGAACATCCGTCTATCCTTGCTGCCTCGTCAAGCTCCTGGGAGATAGAATCGAGATAACCCTTTAAGATAAAGGTATTACCTGCTATTGCCCCGCCTGAGTAGATCAAAATCAGCATCATTGAACGAGTAAATACTGGTACTACTCCCGAAACAATTGTGTGGATTGCGTAGTAGGCAGTGATTCCCGCAAAGGCTGGGATGATTTGCACTAGCATTATGGTTATAAGACTTGCTTTCTTGCCCTTAAATCTGAATCTTGAATAGGCATAGCCTGTAAAAGATACAAAGATTAGGGTAAGGATTGTGGTTGCTGTCGCAATTTTAAGTGTATTTACTACCCATCTTAGAAATTGGGTTTCTTCAAACAAGTATTTGAAGTTTTTTGTTGAAAATACAAATTCACCTGTCATTGATATATACTGACCTTGGTTGCCGTTAAATGATGAAATCACCATGATTGCAAGTGGCACAAGTATTATCGCAGCCCAAATAATTAAGATTAGGTAGGAGATTGTAAGAGCTACCTTGCCCGCAGCTGTTAAAGGTTGGAGGTCTGATAGGTAGAGGTCTTTATTTTTCTTTTTCTTTTTAAACATACTAATACTCCTTGAAGGCTGATGATTTCATATAGCCAAAGTAGGAAATTACTATAAGTATTATTGAAATAAATACTGTAATAGCTGCTCCTATAGCTTGGTATTGACTGTTCATGGTCAAGTTATAGATGTATGAAATCAAAATATCACTCGAACCCGCTAAGTTACCGTAGACTTGTGGATTGAATGGTCCACCGCCGTTAAATAGGTAAATTATTGAGAAGTTGTTAAAGTTGAATGTATATTGGTTTATAAGCATTGGAGATATTTGGAAAAGTACCAAAGGAATAGTAATCTTAAGTGTCCTTTGGAAGCCTGTAGCTCCGTCTATGCTTGCTGCCTCATATAAGTCCTTTGGTATAGCTTGGAGTACACCAGTTGTAAGGAGGAATATATAAGAATGTCCCAGCCATCCTTGAAGGAGGATGAGTGCTGTCCTGGTTTGTGCTGTGTTGTTTTTAATATCTATCGAAGTATTAAAGACCGCATTTACTGCTTCTGTAATTACACCGCCACGGCTGGTCATGATTGAAAAGAACATGATTGTGATAAAGGCTGGTATTGCCCATGGCAATAGGTAAATAGTCCTGAAGAACTTCTTGCCTTTGATTCTCTCGTTGTTGACCATTAGGGCAAAGATGAAGCCCAAAACAATTGCAAGTGTAGATGCAAGTAGAGTCCACATAATTGTCCAGCCGAAGATATGCCAGAAGGCCTTACCTGCTATACCTTGACCTTTAGCTATGGATAGGTAATTATTTAGGCCTACCCACTCAAATTTGTTCTGGTGTTGTGGATCCATATTTGTAAAGGAAATAAGGATAGCTGTGACTATTGGGACTATTACTATAAAGATAATTACCAAAAGAGCTGGTGTGGTTATTAGGTATGGGAAACCGTCAGTTCTTAGGTATTTTCTTGTTTCAAAGAATGAATTTGGTCTAATCCCCTTGATTTCGTCTTTTTCTGTCTTATAGACATCTAAAAATGAGCTAATAAGGATAAAAACACTTATCAAAATAAAGGCTAGGGCCAAAATCCCCTCTATCATAAAGATTATTGACCTATCAAGTCTCTTGCCACCTTGAGCAAGGGAAATAAGACCTGCTACACCCTGACCTTGGTAGTTGCCAAAACCTAGGGCATAAGGGACGGCTATAAAATATATGAAAAGTGAACCAATTAGAAGCATCAAGGCCTTTTGCCACTGGCCATTTAATAATTGGCCAAGGCCTGGGATAGGCGCTGTAATTATTGATTTGAATGGTTTTTCTTTGACTACTTCTACCGGTGTCCTACGTCTTGCGTCAGACCTTTCTTCTTCTAAAATTTTTAGAGAATGTTTAAGATCTGCCTTTAATTTGTAATTTAAGGATTCAATTTCTTCTTTGACAGAAACTTCTGGGTTCCTGTAGTCGATTTTTAGACTTTGGTCCTTATATTTTTGTTTTAATTGTTCTTTTGTAGCCTTGTAAGCTTTCTTGGAAATTCTTTCTTCCTTGAAAGATTCTTCTATCTCAGCGACATCGTGTTCGTATTTTTCTTTTAAAACTTTTCTGTCTTCATCCAAGAACTTGGTTTTTTCATTAATTTCTTCTTGGGTTAGATTTTTTTGTCGTTCTTTTGCGTCTTTTAGGTTGTCTTTTAGAAATTTGTCATGGTCTAAAATCTTTGGAATTTCAGTTACATCAAGCTCGTTTAACCTATAATCTAAGAGACTGTCATAAGATAAGTCCTTGTTTTCTTCATAGAAAGCGCGCATTTTTTCTGCAACAAGCATTTCTATATACAAGTCTTTTAGCTTCTTATCTTCTGGGATATTAGGATCAGAGTTTGCCTCACTATTTGCCTTTTCTAAAAGAGATTTTTTCTCATCCTCATATTTTTTTAATTTTTTATTGTATGGATGGTCTGCTTTAGAGTATTTAGGGCTGGTAGCCTTTTCCTTTGCTTCGATAAGATCAATTATATACTCGTTTTTCCTAGGAAAAGTTCTGCCCCTCCTATCTATAAGGCTTTTTTCATAAGTCATTTTTCTTACCTTTCTTGCCTTACTATTACTATTAACAAGATTATATTCAAAATAAGTCCCAAATAATAAAATACAGAACCTAGGCTAAATGTAAAAAACAGGTTGACTATAGAAATAAGAGTCATTGCCCCGAAAAATAGCTTATAGGTTTTGTTTATTCCGTATTTTTTAATAGTAAAAAAAGTGTATAGGGATATAGTTATGGGATT